>NZ_RZQE01000217.1:0-9581 GCF_004022955.1 Mesorhizobium sp. M7A.F.Ca.US.002.01.1.1
ATCCCCAAGGGTGACGCGGCCGCCGGCATTTTCGACGACCTCGCGTACAATGGCGAGTCCCAGCCCGCTGCCTTCCTCGGTCGAACCGGCAATACGGTAGAAGCGCTCGAAGACATGGTCTCGCTCGTCCGCCGGAATGCCAGGCCCGTCGTCGGCGACCGTCAGCACGGCTTCGCCGTCGATGGCCGCCAGCTTCACCGTGACACTGCCCTCAGCCCGGGAGTAGCGCAGCGCGTTGTCGACGAGGTTGACGATCATCTCGCGCAGCATGGTGCCGTCGCCGATGACCGGAACGGGGCCAGCCTCCTCGAGGCCGAGATCTATTTTGCGATCGATGGCCGTTGGCGCCAGGGTTTCCAGCACGTGCCGGGCGGCTTCCGCCAGGTCAATGCGGTCGGCGCGCGGCCGCCGGCTGCCTGGCTCGGCGCGTGACAGGGTCAAGAGCTGTTCGGCCAGCCGCGCCAGTTTGCCGGAACTCGCCTGCAGCGCCACCAGCGCCTCCTGGCGGGCATCGGCGGCACTTTCGCGAAGCGCATAGCTTGCCTGTGTCGACAGCAGCGCCAGGGGCGTGCGCAGCTGGTGCGCCGCATTGGCGATGAAGCGGCGTTGCGCCGCCATCTGCGCCCGCACGCGCTCCATGTAGGCGTTGAGGGCGTCGATCAGCGGGCGGATCTCGCTTTGCGCACCGGGCACTTCGACGGGGTCAAGGTCGCTGCGGTTTGGCGAGCGTACCGCATCGCGCAGCCGGATCAACGGCGCCAGGCCGCGACGCAAGCCGAGCAGCACGAACACGCCGGCAATCGCCACCAGCGCCAGTTGCTGGGCAAAGGCGCTGAACCAAAGCTGTTTGACCATGGCGTCATGGCCGGCAAGGGTGACGCCCACGGTGACTGATATTGGCGAGTCGTTGCCGGCGCCGATCACCGCATGGCCAAGGGTCAGGAGCCGCAGCTGGTGATCGCGGTAAGCGGCCTCGACACTGGCATGCTGCGGCGCTTCGGGCAGGTCGGGATATCCGGTCAGCAGCCGCCCGCCGGCTGTCTCGACGCGATAGTAGACGCTGTCGCGGTCGCCGGTGTCGAACATCTCGATCGCCGCCGGGGGCACCGTGGCATCGAGCACGCCGTCGACCATGGCGACCTGCTCGGCAATCGCCCGCGCCGATCCGACGAGCATCCGGTCGGTGACCAGGTCCGCGGTCGCCAGTGCGTTGCGCTGGCTGGTCCACAGGTTGATGGTCGCGAGCCCGGCAAGCGGCAGCACCACCCATGCCAGCAATTGCAGGCGGAGGCTGTTGATCCTCATGGCGCCAGGATCGTCACGGCGCCAAATCGTCTTGGCGCAAGAGGTAACCGAGACCACGCAGTGTGGCGATCTGGACCCGCGACCCTTCGAGCTTCTTGCGCACGCGGTGCACGTAGATCTCGATGGCGCTGGGATCGGCGTCGGTCTCGAAATCGTAGATCGCGGCCGACAATGCCGCCTTGCTCACCGTGCGTCCGGCCTTGACCATCAATTGCTCAAGCACGGCATGCTCGCGCGGTGTCAGCGCCAGCGCCTCGCCGGCAAGCGAAAACAGCCGCGTGTTGGTGTCGAAGACGAGATCACCGCAGGCAACGACCGGCGCGGTGCGGTCATTGGCACGGCGCAATTGCGCGCGGATTCGTGCTTCGAGCTCTTCGATCTGGAAGGGCTTGGCCAGATAGTCGTCGGCGCCTTCATTGAGCCCTTTGACCCGACCGTCGAGACTGGCATTGGCGGTCAGCACGATCACCGGCACCCGGTTGCCGCGCGTCCGCAACATTCGCAGCACCTCCAGCCCGCTCATGCGCGGCAGCGCAAGGTCGAGGATGACAAGCGCGTGGTCACCGGCGGCGAGCGCGTGTTCGACATCCTCGCCATCATGGACGATGTCGACGACATAGTTCGCCTGACGCAGGGTCTTGCCCAGCCAATCCGCCAGCTCGCGATTGTCTTCTACAAGCAGCAACCGCATTTCTATCGCTGTCCTGGGGTGCAGGTCACCCGGATTTCCGCCCACTTCTTCAACTGGCGCCGCCAAGTCGCGCCCGATTGATGATCGTGCACAAGCGATAATCTCGATCCAACCGCAAGGCAAATGGAGGAGATCCAGAAGTTCAGATGGTGCGCAATCGTTTCAAACCGAACCGTTCAGTTCGATTTCTGTTGACGCACTGTGTAGCAGATGGTGAACGCCGGCCTGGCGAGCGGTCGCGCCTGGTGATGGGCGTTATCGATTAACTGTCTGATTTCAAACAGTTAAATTATGACCGCTGAGGCCCTGTGTCAAATTTCAAGGCCTGGATTCGAGCCGCGGGGGAACATCTTCGTGATTGGAATCCGCGGCAGGGCGAGCCCATCTCGGGGTGGTCCGAGCGACGCGAAATTCCTCCCAAGGGCACGCCACTAGACGGACATGACAAATACTGGAGTAATTAAAATGACCAAGATCGCTCTTACCGCCGCCGCCATCCTCGTTGCCACGGGCACTGCTTTTGCCGGCAGCGACAATTATGGCTCGGCCAACGCCAATCAGCCTGCCGTCACCGTCGACCAGTCGGCCACTGCTTCGATCTCCAAGTCGACGCAAACCGTCCAGGCCCCCGCTTCGCAGGGCGCTGACCGCAACCTCTTCGGCCGCTAATCGCGACTGCCGATATCGACCCAATCTTGAACTCAGGAGTAATTAAAATGACCAAGATCGCTCTTACCGCCGCCGCCATCCTCGTTGCCACGGGCACCGCTTTTGCCGGCAGCGACAACTACGGCTCTTACAATGCCAACCAGCCTGTTGCGAACCAGTCCGTGTCCGACATCGACACCACGCACACCGGCTCGATCCCGAAGTCCGTAAAGACGCAGGGTGATGCCAATGCCAACGTGCCGGCTCAGTCGGGCCAGGGCATCTGGGGTCGTTGATTTCTGAAGTCTGCGACCACAAAGAGCGGTGGGCCTTGCCCGCCGCTCTTGTTTTTTTATGCATGAGCAGGATTTCGGCCGACGGCATCGGTGTCGGAGCGCCGATCGTAAATCGAACCAGCTGGTTCAATTTATGTTGACGAATCGTGAACGGATGGCGAGCGCTGGCTCGATGAACCGCCGCATCATGCGTCAGGCACCCTCCTTATAAGCGTCTGAGATAAATTGATAAAACAGGGTGAGCTCAATCCCTTGGCCGACGTTCGAGGTCCCGATGCCGCGCGTGAGGGAACGTCTTCGTGATTGGAAGTCGGCGCACGAAAAACCCAGATCGAGGCTGTCCGAGCGACGCGAAATTTCCTCCCCAGGGGCACGCCACTAGACGGACAGAATCAGGAATACCGGAGTAAATAGAATGAACAGGATCGCTCTTACCGCCGCCGCCATCCTCGTTGCCACTGGTGCCGCTTTTGCCGGCAGCGACAACTATGGTTCGGACAATGTCAATCAGCCGGCCGTCACCTCGCACGCGGTCAATGTCGACCACAGCTACACGGCTTCGACCCACAGGCAGGTCAAGCACCGCGACCTCACGCTGACGCCCGATTCGGTCCAGCCGGAATCCGGCCAGGGCAACTGGGGAAACTGACGGCTCAAGCGGGTGTGCGGCGGGTTTGGCCTGCCGCACCTGCCATGGACACTAGCCGCCCAGGTCCTTGGGCCGCAAGCAATGTGTCAGCCGGGCGGGGGACACGACGGACCAATCGCCTTTGAAGACCACCCGGGCGAGGGCTGCCGTCGGGAATTTTTCCTCAAGTCTCGCGATCGCCTTGGCGTCTGACCCCGGCCCGGCAAGCTGTCTGGCCAACTGCTCCAGGCCCGGATTGTGGCCAATTACCAGCAAGCTGCCGCTCGAAGCGTCGGTTTGACCAATCTGGCTCAGAATGTCCGCCGCTGAAGCATCGTACAGCGCCTTGAGGAATGCGACCTGGGGCGGGACGGGCAATTCCGCCGCCACCAGCCGCCAGGTGTCGCGGGTGCGCAGCGCCGCCGACACCAGCGCCAGGTCCGGCAGCCAGCCGCGCGTCGCAAGCTCGCGCCCCATCAACCGGGCTGCCTTCACTCCGCGTTCGGCCAAGGGCCGGTCGAAATCATCGAGATCAGGGTCGTCCCAGCTGGATTTGGCGTGACGAAGCAGGAGAAGCTGTTTCATCGCCGCTCTAAGCTCAAGGCGTGATGCGCGCCAGATGCTCGAGGTCGGCTTCCTCGCGCAGCGGATCCGGGGCCATCACCACCGAGGTGCCGTTGTCGGCATCGTCGGCAAAGTGGGCAAGCACGGTGCGGCCGGACTCCATGCGCGCCTTGCCTTCGGCGACCAGCCCCAGCGCCAGCGGATAGAGCCGGTGTTCGGTCTTCAGCACGCGGGCTGCCAATGTATCGGCGGTGTCGCCGACCATCACCGGCACGGCCGCCTGTGCGATGATCGGGCCGTCATCCATCTCGGAGGTGACGAAGTGCACGGTGCAGCCATGGATGCGGATGCCGGCGGCCAGCGCGCGCGCATGGGTGTCGAGCCCCTTGAAGGCCGGCAGCAGGGCAGGGTGGATATTGATCATGCGGCCCTGCCATTTCTGGACGAAGCCGGGGCTGAGGATGCGCATATAGCCGGCCAGCGCCACGATCTCGGCGTTGAAGGCCGTAAGGGCCGCGTCGATGGCGGCGTCATGCGCCTGCTTGCTGCCGTGGTCGGCACGTGAGACGACCTGCGTGGCGATGCCGCGCGCCCTGGCGATGCCGAGCCCGGCGGCATCCGCCTTATCGGAAATGACACCGACGATCTCGGCCGGGAACGACGGGTCGCTGGCCGCGGCAATCAGCGCGGTCATGTTGGAGCCGCGTCCCGAGATCAGGACAACGGTGCGTTTCCTCTGCGCGCTCATAGGCCGATCGAACCCCGATAGATGACGCCTGCGTCGCGGCGCGGCACGATGCGGCCGATCGGCGTCACCGTCTCGCCGGCTTCCTGTAGCACGGCCGCGACCTGCGCCGCCTGGCCGGACGCGACCGCCAGGATCATGCCGATGCCGCAATTGAAGGTGCGCATCATTTCTTCCGGCGCCACGCCGCCGGTCTTGGCCAGCCACGAAAACACGGGAGGAACGTCGATCGCCTCGAGGTCGAGCTCGGCCGAAAAATCCTTGGGCAGCACGCGGGGAATGTTTTCCGGGAAGCCGCCGCCGGTGATGTGGGCGAGCGCCTTGATACCATGCGTGTTGCGGATCGCCTTGAGAATCGACTTGACGTAGATGCGGGTCGGCTCGAGCAGTGCTTCGGCCAGAGTGGCCTCGTCGTTGAACGGTGCCGGATCGCTCCACGACAGGCCGCTGACGGCGACGATGCGGCGCACCAGCGAATAGCCGTTCGAGTGCAGGCCGGAGGAAGCCAGGCCCAGCAGCACGTCGCCTTCGACAATGTCATCGGTGGGCAGCAATTGGCCGCGTTCGGCGGCACCCACCGCAAAGCCGGCGAGGTCGTAGTCGTTGCCGTGATACATGCCGGGCATCTCGGCGGTCTCGCCGCCGATCAGCGCGCAGCCGGCCTGGCGGCAGCCCTCGGCAATGCCGCCGACGATCGCGGCACCCTGGTCGGGATCGAGCTTGCCGGTGGCGAAATAATCGAGGAAGAACAGCGGTTCGGCACCTTGCACGACGATGTCGTTGACGCACATGGCGACGAGGTCGATGCCGATCGTGTCGTGCTTGCCGGCATCGATGGCGATCTTGAGCTTGGTGCCGACGCCGTCATTGGCCGCCACCAGCACCGGATCGGTAAACCCGGCCGCCTTGAGGTCGAACAGGCCGCCGAAACCGCCGATCTCGCCATCGGCGCCCGGCCGGCGCGTCGCGCGCACCAGCGGCTTGATCTTCTCGACCATGAGATTGCCGGCATCGATATCGACACCGGCCTCGGCATAGGTGAGCCCGTTCTTGCGCTTGTTCACGTCGCGCTTGCTCATTTCTGGTGCCCGTTCAGCAATTTTCCTTGTCGCGGGCTCTTCGCATGAACGGTTTCTGTCCGCAAGGATAACGGCCATCTCGGCCTACAAAACCGTGGACAGCGCGCACGTACAGGCGCTCGTGATTGGCGAAAGCCAAGCTGAAGGCCGCTCCCGTGCGGGGAGATCGGCAGCTCCTCCCTTGTTGCCACCCGCCATCTTCATCATCTATCTCCGACCAAGAGGAGGTGCCAGGCATTTGACCATCCCCAACCTGATCACCATCCTGCGCCTTGTCCTGGTGCCGGCGGTGGTGCTGGCGATGCTGCAGGCGCGCTGGGACTGGGCTTTTGCCGGGTTCCTCGTCGCCGGCATTTCGGACGGCGTCGATGGCTTCATCGCCCGCCGTTTCAACCAGCAGTCCACGCTCGGCGCCTATCTCGATCCGATCGCCGACAAGCTGCTGCTGGTTTCGGTGTTCGTGGTCATGGGCCTCATCGGGCAATTGCCGCTGTGGCTGGTCGTCACCATGGTGTCGCGCGACGCGTTGATCGTCTGCGCGGTTTTGCTGTCCGCCGTCATGGCCCATCCGGTCGAGATGAAACCGCTTTTCGTGTCGAAGGCCAACACCGCCATCCAGATCGTGCTGGCGGCGGTTGTGCTGGGTGAACTTGCCCTGTCGGTTCATCTCGACCCGCTGAGGCCGGTTCTCATATTGCTGTCTGGGGTCTTGACCGTGGCTTCGGCCGCAGCCTATCTCGTGACTTGGCTGAGGCACATGAGCTGACATGACGAAGGCTCCACTCCGGACATCCGAGACAGAAGCGGCGGCGATCGAGGCCGCGGCCGCCGACATCGCCGCGTCCGCGACCTTTCGCCGCCAGATCTTCTTCTGGCTGGCCGGCGCCGCGCTGCTGGCGCTTTTCCTCTATGTCTTCAGCGCCATCCTGCTGCCCTTCGTCGCCGGCATGGTGCTTGCCTATTTCCTCGATCCCGTTGCCGACCGGCTGCAGCGGCTCGGCCTGTCGCGTTTCATGGCGACGGTGGTCATCCTCATCACCTTCCTCATCGTGCTGGTCCTGGCCTTTGTCATCCTCATTCCGGTTCTGGCCACGCAGATGGCCGATTTCGCCGGCAAATTGCCGGAATATCTGACCCGGCTGCAAAGCCTGATCACCTCGTTCGATCCGAAATGGCTGGAGCAGAAGTTCGGCGTCAACGCCAATAGCTTGCGCGACGGGCTGAATTCGCTGCTGACCTCCGGCTTCGGTTTTGTCACCACCGTCTTCACCTCGCTGTGGAGTTCCGGCATGGCGCTGGTTTCTGTGGTCAGCCTGTTCGTGGTGACACCGGTGGTCGCCTTCTACATGCTGCTCGACTGGGACCGCATGGTGGCGGTCATCGACGGCTGGGTGCCACGCGACAACGTCCAGACCGTGCGCGCCATCGCACGGGACATCAACACCGCCACGGCAGGCTTCGTGCGTGGCCAGGGCACGCTGTGCCTGGTGCTGGGCGCCATGTATGCCACCGGGCTGACGCTGACCGGACTGAACTTCGGCATCCTCATCGGCCTGTTCGCCGGGCTGATTTCCTTCATCCCCTATGTCGGCTCGCTGACCGGGCTGGTGCTGGCCGTCGGCGTCGCCTTCGTCCAGTTCTGGCCGGACTGGACGATGATCGTCGCGGTCGCGGTCGTGTTTTTCATCGGCCAGTTCATCGAGGGCAACATCCTGCAGCCGCGGCTGGTCGGCAAGAGCGTCGGCCTGCACCCGGTATGGCTGATGTTTTCGCTGTTTGCCTTCGGCGCGCTGTTCGGCTTCGTCGGCTTGTTGATCGCGGTGCCGGCTTCGGCCGCCGTCGCCGTGCTGGTGCGGTTCGCAATAGCCCGCTATCTCGAATCGCCGCTCTACAAGGGCCGCGGCGCGGCACCTGTGCCGCAGCTTCCGGCCGATCGCGGCGGCGGCCACCGCACGCAACCGCGTCGCTGAAGTGACTGCCCAGCCAACCGACCCGCCGCGCCAGTTGCCGCTCGACCTCGGCCATGGCACCGGCTATTCGCGTGACGAACTCGTCGTCTCCGGCACCAACAACCAGGCGGTTGCGCTGGTCGACCGCTGGCCGGACTGGCCATCGCCGGTGGTGGTGCTGGCCGGTCCCGCGGGTTCTGGCAAGACGCATCTGGCCTCGATCTGGCGCGCGCGTGCCAATGCGGCGGCGGTCGACGCCAGGCGCATCGGCGACAGCATCGCCAATCTCGGCGCGCGGCCGGCGCTGATCGACGATGTCGATACCGGGACGGTTGACGAACAAGGCCTGTTCCATCTGATCAATGCGGTGCGTGGTGCCGGCTCGCAACTGCTTCTGACGGCGCGCCGCTTTCCCTCGGCCTGGGGTGTTGGCCTGCCTGATCTTGCCTCGCGGCTGAAGGCGGCTGCGACAGTCGAAATTCATGAGCCCGACGATCTCTTGCTGGCAGGCGTCATCACAAAACTCTTCGCCGACCGTCAGATCGAGGTCGAACCGCATGTCGTGCAATATCTGGTCCGCCGGATCGAGCGCTCGCTGGCGACAGCGATGCGCGTGGTGGAGCGGCTCGACCGGACGGCGCTCGAACGCAAGACGCCGATCACCAGGGCGCTGGCAGCCGAAACCGTCAGCGCCATGGATGAAGGGCAGGGCGAGTTCGAGATCTAGCCTGAGAGGCCGGTCTCAGAGCCACATTCTGGCGAAATGACGGACCGCGAGATAGACGGCAGAGTGAGCGGCGATATAGCCGGCGGCGACCAGCACAAACATCCCGATACTGACACGCCAGGAGCGGGAGACCACGGCGCCCGGGGCCTGCCTCGCCTGTCTGCGGCTTTCACGGTTGTTCCACATCGCCAGTGCGGCGCAGGCAATTGCCCACGTCACCATGACCGGAACCGTTATGCCGGCATAGGCAAAGTAGGCCGGTCCGAAAAGCGACACCCAGGCATCGATTCCAAGCATCTGACCCCCCTGTTTGCCGAACCGCGGCGCCGGACACACGGCCGGAGCCGTAGCAAGTGAACCGTATGGCTGCGCCGGGCATTGGGCTGTGAGGGGATGGTCGGAGTGGAGAGATTCGAACTCCCGACCCTCTGGTCCCAAACCAGATGCGCTACCAGGCTGCGCTACACTCCGTGACCAGACCGCGGGCTTATAGCCGCCACACTTCGTTCCTGCAAGCGGCATGGCAGCACTTCTGTCGCATTTCATCGGCTTTCGTCGAGCATAGCCCGAAAGGCTCGGATTCCCTCCTGGGATAAACGTGGCTTAAAGCCTTCTGTGCTAAGCCGCAGTCCTCGACAACTCGTAATTTCCGCCACTCGGAGTTTTCCAGTCTTGTCCTTCAGCATCGTTGGCGACGCCCGGCCCAACAGTTTCGAGTTCGAAACCGAAGCGCTGATCAAGCCATCCGGCTTTCGAGAATATGATGCGCGCTGGTGGTTTGGCCATCCCGGCTCCGCGCAACTGCCGGAGCTCAATCTGATTGGCGTCCAGGCGCTCGGAATGGGGCTTGGCACGCTGATCCGCCGTGTCGGTGCCGGTCCCGATATCGTCACCGGGCACGATTTCCGCTCCTATTCGCTTGGCATCAAGCTGGCGCTGGTGTCCGGTT
>NZ_RZQE01000218.1:0-9478 GCF_004022955.1 Mesorhizobium sp. M7A.F.Ca.US.002.01.1.1
GTCGAATTCACCGGTACATTCGCTTTTGTGAGTTCAGGCGCGCCGGGCCTGGTGATCGCCGGCGTTCGCAACGGCGAGACGGCGTTTGCCGGTTTCGGCGAAACGGTCCGCGGATCCGGCATAGAGCCGAATGCCGACACAATGATGCGAGTGGCATCCATTTCGAAGGCATTTTGCGGAGACGCTCTCGCCAGTTTGTTGGTAAAAGGAGAGATCGGCCTGACGGACCCTGTTCAGACGCACCTGCCTGACGGTTTCGTGGTGCCGGAGAAGGATGGGCGGACCCTAAGGATCATCGACCTCGCGACACAGACATCCGGCCTGCCGCGCGAGATGGCCCAGGCAGGTGGAACACCCAACGATCCCTACGCCGGCCACACAAAGGAAGCGATGATCGCAGCCATGCACGGGGAGCCGTTTCTGTTTCCTCCCGGAACTGGCGCGCTCTATTCGAACCTGGGCTTCGACCTCCTGGGACTGGCGATCAGCGGAGCGGCTGGCAAGCCGTACGCTACCGTCTTGGAGGAGCGCGTGTTGCGGCCACGCGGCATGGTGGACACGGTCTTCAATCCGCGACCTAGTGACGAGGGCCGGCTGATGCAGGGCCACAATTTCGACGGCACGCCGCTTCCCTTCGTGCCGACACCGATGACGATGGAATGCGCCTCGGGGCTTTATACGACGCCCAACGATATGCTGAAGTGGATCGCCTGGCACTTGGCTCAAGGCGGCTCAGAGGACGATGCACGCCGCATTATCGACCACGCCAGCCTAGTCAGGAGGGATGGGCTCTCTCCGGCGCTGGGCCTCGACGACGGTGGCGCGCCGATGGATGCGATGGCACTCGGTTGGGTTGTGGTAGAGGCCGACGGCAACCGTCCGCTGGTGCTTCACAAATCCGGAGGGCGACAAGGCATGTTTACATATGTTGCCATCGCGCCGACGCGCGGCGTCGGCGTCTTCGCGGCGATCAACCAGTTCAGCGCCGGGGGCTTTGAAGCAATGGTGCACGCAGTAAACGAACTGATCTATCAGCTCGCGCCCCGCTGACTGCGCTCTCGTCTCACAATCAGATTTCTCGTCGAGGACATTCCAATGACCGGTTCAGGCCACAGGCGCTTGCTCATCCTCTGCTTCACGGCAGCCTGCGTCCTTGCGGCTCCTCACGTCGCCGCCGCCAAAGATCGTCTGCTTGAGGAAGCCGTGGGATTTGCCGGCGGCATCGCCTTCCTGGGCTCGGGCGCTCCTGGCCTCGTGATCGCCGCGGTTCGCAACGGCGAGACGGCCTTCGCTGGCTTCGGCGAAATCCGCAAGGGCTCGGGGCAGGTGCCCGACGAACATACGCTGATGCGGATAGCCTCGATCTCCAAGACCTTCTGCGGCGATCTGATGGGCTCGATGATTGTGGATGGCGTCATCGGCGCGACCGATCCCCTTGCCAAACACCTCGGGAAGGACTGGACCGTGCCTGGGCGCGAAGGACGAACGCCGAGGCTCATCGATCTGGTGACGCAGGCATCCGGCCTGCCGCGCGAGGTACCGAACCAGACAGGCGGCACGCCGGACGACCCGTTCGCCGGCAATACCTTCGACCTCAGCCGCGCTGAGCTTGCGAAGCCAGAACCCTATCTTTTCCCTCCCGGCACGGGTGCCTTTTACTCGAACTGGGGTTACGATCTGCTCGGCCTCGCGCTGGCCAATGCCGGTGGCAAGTCCTATGGCGATCTGCTGGCCGAGCGGGTGCTCACGCCCCGCCAACTGACCGACACCAAGCTCAACCTGGCGGAAGGCGATGCGGCGCGGACCATGCAGGGCCATTTCTTCGACGGCACACCGTTGCCCCTCGTTCCTTCGCCGGAAACGATCGGATGCGCGGGCGGGCTCTACACCTCCGCCGCCGACATGATGAAGTTCATGGCCTGGCACCTTCGCAAGGATGCGGCCGGCGATGCGGAGCGTACCGTCGACCATGCGGGCTGGCTCTGGCGCGACGGTCTCTCGCCGGTAATCGGCATCGACGATGCGGGGCCGATGGGAATGATGACGCTTGGCTGGGTCGGAGTTCTGGCCGACAAGGACAAGCCCATGATGCTCAACAAGACCGGCGGATTGCAGGGGCAGTTCAGTTATGTGGTGTTGGCGCCAACGCGCGGTGTCGGTGTCTTCGCCTCGATCAATCAGTTCAGTGTCGGCGGGTTCAAGGCGATGGTCGCAGCAACGAATGATCTCGTCGCGCAACTTGCGCCAAGATAAGGGCAGTTCAGGCGGGAGCTACGCCACCTAATACGAGCTGATTAGCTGGAACAAAAAACGCGTGCCGGTATCAGTCAGACCTCGGTTATCTCTGAACGGTACCGCAACAAGCGCCCTTGCATTGAGGTGTTGCCCAAATGCAGCCTTTGCACCTATTCCGGCCGAGCCGAGTTCCGCCTCGATGTAATCCACGCCCGTATCGTGGTTCCAGACCGCACCGTAATCGACATAAGCAAACACGTTCAGATTTGGGGTCGGCAAAGCCTCCGGGAGTTCGATGTTGCGTCCCAATTCCAGCGAGGCCGCTATCCCGCTATCGCCTGAAGCGGCCGAGCCATCGAAAGCCAGGCCATAGGGATCGCCGCCGAGCACCAACTGGACCGACGATGGCACCGCCGTCGGCGCATATTGAGCAGCCACTCTGAGGTGGGCGACGGCCAGCGAAGCGATCTCCTTGGTAAGGTCGAGGTCGCCCCGAAAATACCTGTAGTCATCAGGAACGCCTGGACGCGGTGCAAGCGGATCGGTGCTGCTGCTCGCGCCAAAGCCGTCGAGGCCTTGGCCGAAAGTACCTGTCAGCGTGATGGCGCCGTTTTCCAACTCACCGGTATACTTAAGGGAGGCCGCCAGCCATCGGAGGTCCTCATCCGTCTGCGTTTCGCCGCCCAACGCCAGCGAGTTGTCCTTGAAGTTCAATTCAAGGCGGCTAAACAGGCTGTGGTCAATTGTCCGCAGCAGTGGGTAGTTGGCATACGCGCTGCCGAACCTAGAGGCTATGTCGACATCGAGAGGCTTGAGGTCGGCGCCCGGCTGGGAAGAGACATAACCGATGCTATAGCCTACATGCAGTCCGTCATACCCGATCGGGACATCGTGCGAAGCCAGCACGAACTTCAACTCCTCGGGACTGTCCGGAATGGTCACCAGGGTGATGTTCGCCACATCGAACAGCCTAAGCGCATCGTTGAAGGTGCCGGTGCCGGTCAGCTGAAATGGGCCGACGGCATTGCTGCCGAGATTGTCGACTATTGCGTTTGCGCCGGCCCGCTTGAAGCCAATGTCGAGTTTCAGATCACCGCCGGCGGAGGGCGTTTCGGGCCGAATGAAAGTGCCTTCGATGGTCAGGCCGCCAAGATCGCTCATCAGCAACAGCACGCGCTCGGCCTCCTTGATCCGGATTGGCCGCATGGCGACGATGCGATCGATGTAAGGTTTCAAACGCCGCTCAATATCAGGGATGGCGCTGTTGATGGTGACCCGGCGCACGTAGGATTCGTAGAGAACGATGACGACGTTGCCGGATGAAAAGTCCTGCTCGGGAACGACGGCCCACGAGAAATATCCGGCCTTCTGGTAGATCTCGTCGATCCGCTCGGCGATGGCGTAAAGGTCGGCGGCGCTTATCTTTTTGTTCCGCTGCGCGGCCCACGCTTGCTCCAGCGTAGCGCTGGGCACCGTCACCGCGCCTCGAACGGTTATCGACCTCAAGGTAAACATTGTTTTTTCGGCTTGTTCCGAGCTCGTTGCCTTGCGTGCATCCGGAACTGACAGGTCAATCGTGCCGGGCTTCCTCGGAGCGGAATAGCGTCGGATGATCTCGTTCTGATCCGAAACCACCGAATCGATCCGCTCGGGGATCGTCTGGCTAAGGCTCGGTCCGACCATGAAGGCACTGGTTGCAAGACTGATGGACACGCGACGTACTGCGTCGAACCAGTGGGACAGCGCCTTGCGAAGAGGCATCAATCAAACTCGCTGACATGTCGTGGCAGGGAAAATCAACGGTTATTCGAAACTTGGTTTAGCAAATTAGCAAATATGTCGGGGTCCGTCATCCCGCGATGCACACCCGTCAGTGCCCCAACAAAGCGCAGACCGCCTGAGCCTGAACCTCCCGCAAGCGGTCGAGCAACGCGCCAGCCGGCTCAGCGATGTTCAGCGTGGTGGTGACCGAGCGCGTCCCGTCGGCGGTTGATGCCGCCCACTGCGTGTAGCCCGGGAAACTGCCGGTGTGGCCATAAACGACACCGCACGGCGTGGTGTAGCGGAACAGTCCGAGACCGGCCTCGTTCGTCCCGGGTCCGGGCGGACTGGAATTGCCGGCCACGAACTTCATCTGTTCAATCTGCTCGGCAGCGCCGAAGAACTTCAGTCCGAGATCTGCCCGTATGAACATCGACAAATCATCAGGCGTCGACACGATCGCGCCCGACGCCCACGCACCGCTCGGGCTGACGAAGGTCGTGACATCTTTCGGCTCGGATCCGGGCGCGACGACATAGCCGTGGATGGCGGGCCCAGGCAGCGCGATGTCGCGCGTGGGGAAACTCGTCTGGGCGAGGGCGGCAGGACCAAACGCGATGTTCTTCAGCAGCGTCCCGTAGGGCATTCCTGTGACCGCCTCGGCGATCAGCCCGACGACGACGTTGTCCGTGTTGGAGTAGGTATACTGGGTGCCGGGCGTAAACTCGAGCGGGTCGTTGCGGACCCAGCCGATGATCTCAATGGGCTGCACGTAACCTTGAGGATTTGTCGCGACCTGCTCGGCCAAGCCCTTGGACTGCAAGTAGTCGGGCAGGCCGCTGGTGTGGTTCAGCATCTGGCGGACCGTGACGGCCGACCATGCCGCCGGCAGATCAGGCAGGTGCTGGCCGATGGTGTCGTCGAGGCCGAGCCGGCCCTTCTGGACGAGGTGCAGGGCAATGGCGCCGTTGAATGCTTTTGAGATGCTGGCGATGCGCATGTATTGGTCGACCCCCAGCGCCTCACCCGATATGACATCGGCGCGCCCCGCTGTGAGTACGGTCATGCGACCGTCGCGGTAGAGCGTGGCGATCGCCCCGGGAGGTCCATCCTCTGCATCGAGGAGCTCCTGTAGGCCGGCCTGGACCTTTGCATCGGCTGTTCTCAACTGAGCCGCGGTTAAGCCGGTCGAGCGTGCCGGGCCTTCGCTATCAGGATGTTTTACATAGAGATCCGGATTCATCTCTTCAGAAGACACGATGACTTCGTCATTGACGCCCGAGTCAATATAATCATCGGTAATTGAAAAGCCTGCCAGAAGCTGTTTGTCCGTGAGAGGATACCAGGAGCCGAGTTCGTGCGAGTAGGCGGCAATGGCCAGCATCGCGAGTTCACGATTGCTATACAGGTCGACTTCATAATCTTCGACCAATTTGCCATCCGAATATTTCTTATATCCATCAATGTAAGGATCGCGGGAATTGTCGCCTCTATACTTATCCACAATGTCGCCGACGGTGACCTTAGACTTGTTTCCGTGGAAATAGATCTTGCGGAGGAGAAAACCCCAAGCAGCTACCCCATACTCTGGGGTTTCATAAATGGCAGTTTGGTTGCCGTACCGGTCTGGCAGAGTGCAACCCACATATCCTCTCATGCTGTCTCGCTGCCATTTCGAGATGTTTATGGCGCCGGGATTGTTTGTTCGAAGGGCCCTCCGAGTAAGCGCATTTGAGGAACTATAGTCAGCGTCCGGCAGGCTGCTAAAGAAATTGCCGATCCCGACCAGACTTCTGAAGTTGAATTCAGTAGCTTCAGGATATTTCGCATCGTCGCGAAATGGCGGGGCTAGACTGCACGCCTTGTTCGCTTGCCAAAACGGCAGCCCGAGTGCACTACCGGTCTGCATCCCCACTGTGCCGTCAACGGGCATTCCATATGTGCTCTGGAAGGACTTCACAGCGCTTGCTGTCTGCGAACCAAACACTCCATCAATCGCTGAGGCGTAAACAGATTTGTCCGTGAGTACGCTCTGTAGAAGCGCAACCCTACGATCAAGAACGTTGCTTCGTGTTTGCTGAAAGACCGGACCGACGGGTTGACGCTTGTCGCTGATGCTGAAGTTGCTGACCCATTCGCTCGATCCGGAATAATCGTCAGGTGCTCCGCATTTCAGGGGATTCGCTGCGCTAACTTCATCCGGGCTTTCAAAAGCGAAGGCCGGACCGGAAGGCAAGAGGGCCAGGAGCGCAATGCCAAGCCAACCGCCCATCCCCGGCCTGAAACAACCGCCTATCATTTGGCGACTTCACCGCATGCGTCGACTGCATCGGTCTTCGACATGCATCCTCCGATCTTCGGCGAATGTCAGTTCGCCTCCTTAACCGACATTCTCGTCTCCCGAGCACCTTTTCCATATCATCCAAAGAGTGGATGACGGAAGGTGAACTCGATTCTGATCTGGCGAATCTTTGTCAGAAACGCCGCTATCGCCGCGGCAGCCTGCAACTTCAGCGCCGAGAGCTTCCGCTTGTCCGACGTGAACTCGGAGCGAGCCATGTTTACGAGCTCGTATCGGCGAGAAACAGTCCTTTCCGGCGAATGGTTGAGCCGTGCGGTCTCCGATTGGAGCAGACCCTGACATGCGGAATTCCGATCCCTATCAAGGGGTGCGCTTACGCACCTTCGGCGACCAGCGCGCATTTGCAGCCAAGTGGAGTCACTTGGCGTCGCGAAAGTGCGGCTGTGTTGAACGATGCCGGCCTGTCTGACTTCGCCGAGCTGCGCAAGGCATCACACGACGGCAGCACGACCTCTACTTTGTCGCCTTCGACCTGCTGCACCTCAACGGTCATGACCTGCGCGACATGGCACTGGAGGAACGGCGTGAGATCCTTGAAAGCGTGATCCCCGCCAACATCCGCATCCAATTCAGCCAGGCGCTGCCCAGCGAGGCCAATCCATCACCTGATCGATGAAGCCGGTCTGGAGGGGCTGGCATCAAAGCCACGCCTGATCGGCGCCAAAAGGCATGAAGCGTGAAGCATGTGCGTGGCGAGGCAGACTCTTGCCATGCATGGCTGCAGGACTTTCGGGAAGAATGAGCAAGCGGGGAAGCGATTTTCTCTCCCATTGGATATCGGATGGTGATCGATATGGCTGTGGACGCAAAACGGGCAGCGCGAGCCAGGGCATTCCGGGCCAGGAGATCGATGAAGAGATCGGCCCGATCTTCGAAGACATCATGCAGGGTTGCGGGGCGCCACGCTTCGCCGCTGCGAGGAGGACTAATGCTCGGCAGCCGAGGGTTCGACAAGGTGTTGCTAATATGCAGCAGCGGCGGCATCTCTGACGGCCACCGCCTGGAACCGCTTCTCACGGCTGGCTGTAGACGTCAAAATGAGAACGAAAATCGGGAGGTGACGAAGATGGATAAGCGAGAGAACAGGATCATTGAGACGTGTTGCCTTATAGCCGTTCCGGTACCGATGGCTCTCACTATGGTCCTTGCTCAACTGATCCTTGGCTGAACCCAAGGCACCGACCAGGCAAGACATGAGCCGTATTACGCGACCGCTAAACCGGCAGGCGATCTGGCAACGCTAGCTATCGTTGCTCAGGTGGTTTCAGGATTACCTGAACATCGCGGGCAAAATCTACTACGAAACCCACTTGCTCCGCTAATGCGGATGCAAGCATTTTTCAGCGAGGTCGCGCTGGACCTGGTCTGCGCGGATGGATCGACCCTTCCTGTCCTCGTCAACGCCGCGGAGCGGCGCAGCGAATCGGGCAATCTGCGGTTCATCCGCATCACCGTCTTCAATGCGTCCGACCGCCGCCGCTATGAACGAGAGCTTCTGGAAGCGCGCCGCACTGCAGAGCGGGCCAACGCCGAACTGCTTAAACTCCCATACACTCGAACGTCGCGTGGCCGAGGCGGCCGAGGTCGCCTGAAGAGCGAGCGGGCACTTCACCAGGCGCACAAAATGGAGGCGGTTGGCCAACTGACCGCCGGCATCGCCCATGATTTTGATAACATGCTCTCAGTCATTGTGTCGTCGCTCGGGCTACTCGAGAGGCGGCCTGCAAACGGCGAGGACGTTTCCCGGTTTGTTTCCTCCGCAAGCCCGGTTTGTTTCCTCCGCAAACTTAGACTAGCGCTGGGCCTCTGAGTTCGCCTCACCGAGCGCGCAATTCAATCTATAGGTTCACGGACGCAACGGCTTGTTCTTGTGCATCGCAGCAACGATATTGCTGCATGTGCGTTGTGCAGGACCTTGCCATTCCGGCGCACAAGGACACCGACGTGCGAAATATATCCGATACGATCGCTCGCCTGAACGCGATGCACGCGCGGCCAGCAGCTGGATCCGGAGAACGGAACGACGCTCACTTGTCCGAAATTACAGGGTTCGGGTCCAATCCCGGAGCCCTGCGCGCGAGGCTTTATCTTCCGAAGAACCTGGCCCGGCAGGCGGCGCTGGTCGTCGTGCTGCATGGCTGCACCCAGAACGCGGCCAGCTATGATCATGGCTCCGGCTGGAGCGAGCTCGCCGCCGAGCATGGTTTTGCGGTGCTGTTCCCCGAGCAGCAGCGCGCCAACAACCCCAATCTTTGCTTCAACTGGTTTGTACCAGGCGATATCAGGCGCGACAGCGGCGAGGCACTGTCCATCCGCCAGATGATCGAGGCGGCAGTGGTTACGCATGGCCTCGATCGCAAGAGGATCTTTCTCACCGGTCTGTCCGCCGGCGGCGCTATGGCGGCGGTGATGCTGGCGGACTATCCCGAACTGTTTGCCGGCGGCGCGATCATTGCCGGGCTCGCCTATGGAAGTGCTTCGACGATCTCCGCAGCCTTCGACCGCATGCGCGGCCATGGCGGTCCGTCCCAAGCCGACCTCCAGCGGCTGTTGCGGGCGGCCTCGCCGCACAAGGGTCCGTGGCCGCGTATTTCGATATGGCAGGGCTCGGCCGACACGACTGTTGTGCCTGCCAATGCGGATGCAGTCCTGGCGCAGTGGCAAAGCGTGCACAATCTCGGCGAAAAGCCAACACGCATAGAGAAGGTCGACGGCCAGACGCGGAAGGTCTGGAGCGACAGCAACGGGCGCGAGGTAGTCGAGACGTTCACCATTGCCGGCATGGGCCATGGGACGCCACTGCAAACTGGCGGCGGCGATAGTCTCGGCAACGCAGGGCCTTTCATGCTGGATGTTGGGATTTCCTCGACACGCCACATCGCCCGCTTCTGGGAATTGACGAAGCCGGACGTGCGACGCAAAGCCAAAGCCGAGGTCGCTTCAGGCGCCGCATTGCAGTCCTTTGCACCAACGGAAAAACCGCGGGCAGCCCGAATCGATCCCACGCCGGAGCGAGCCAATGCGCGCGGTCCGGCAAGTGGGATTTCCAAGGTCATCGAAAATGCTCTGCGCGCGGCGGGGTTGATGCGCTGAATTGTTGTGGCGGAGGAGCTCTTTTTC
>NZ_RZQE01000219.1:0-9456 GCF_004022955.1 Mesorhizobium sp. M7A.F.Ca.US.002.01.1.1
GGCTTGCCAACCGCTCCGCTCTCAACACGCTGCATGCGACGTTCGGCCCGCAGCCGCCGGCGGTCCCCACCTTCCCGTCGAACCTGCCGCTGCTGGCGCTCGACCGGATCATGGCCAACCGGCATGGCATGATTGCCGCCATCGACGCGCATGACACGCCGCTTTCACGCGTTGCCTCCGACCACCTGCCGCTGACGGCCTTCGTGCGCCTGGAGCGGGTGGACGATAACGCCTTGATGTCTCCCGCGTCGCAAAGAGTGTAAAATTAAGCGGAACGCCGGGTTCTTCCGCGAGTTACCATGTCTTGAACGTGTAGGAGGACGAGATGAAGAAGTTGATTCTGGCTTCCCTGTTGGCATTGGCCGCGACAGCGGCGATCACTGCGCCGACGCAAGCGGCAAGCGTGACCATCCAGTCCGACGACGACGACAGATATCTGCCGGATGACAATTCCGACAGTGGGATCGTTATTCGCCGTCACCACCGGGATCGCTATTACGACAATCAGTATGATGGCGACCGGAACGTTCAGTATGACGATGGCGAATACCGGTACGGCGAATATCGCCGCCACCACCGGCATCATCGCTGCCATATCGAACTGGTCAAGCACTGGCGCCACCACCACAGGGTGATCGAAGAGGTCCGCGTCTGCGGCTGATCCCGATCGAACCAACCGGCCGGCCAAAGCCGGCCGGTTTCATCGCGTATGGTGGCGAGAGATGCCGCCACCAGTTGGAAATGCCCCTGCAGACGACTGACGCGCGGCGCGGTTCGCGCAGCTGGATTACCTGGCTGATCTTGTCGCGATTGCGCTTGGCACGGTAACCCACTCTCCACCATCCCCGTCAAGCGGTACCGGCCCGCTTCCCAGGGCATGGCAATCGGTTAGCGGATCCCACCATGGACCGGTCGTTGCCCGACCCGTGTTCGGGTTGGGCTTGCTCTTCGCATTTGGTGCCTCTGGACACAGCCGTGGAAGGCTGAAAAATGTGGAGCGCAACTCGGCTTTTGGAGTTGAACCGGAACACCAGGAGGATGGCGCTGAAATTGGAAGATATTGCCGGCCATCCGGCGTTGCATCGCTACGTTCAGGAACAGTCCCTGGCGCTGATCCGAATCTATGAGGAGAGCCCTCGCCTGGCTTCCATTTTCGCCACGCAGCAGCGTTGGCTGATGGGTCATGTCGGCCTCGCCATGCATTTCAGGCGCGATCCGCACGACCGCCGCAAGGAACTGACGGTATCGCGGTTCATCGAGTTCGTGCACCAGCATGCGGTCGCCAGCCGCAACACGGCGGACGCTTTCATCAAGGAGATGCTGCACTACCACATCGCCGAGTATGTGTCGGGTGGCGACGGCCGTACGCACCCTTTGCAGCCGACGGCGGCAACCGTGCAGACCTTTACCGGCTGGGTCCTTGCCCATCTGCGGACGCTGGATCGCCTCGACGGCGCTGACCGCTTGGCCAGGTTCCTCGAACACCCCGAGATGGTTGCCGGGCTGCAGCCTCTGGTGGCGGACGGCCTGCTTGCCTCCAAGCCGGTGCGCGAACCCAACCAGACCTTTTCGCTGTTCATCTGGCTCAACAATGGCGGCATCGTCATGGACTGGCTGATGTCGGGCATCGACCCCGATCACGCCGGCCTGGACCAGATTCCGACCAGCGTGGTTTCGATCGGAGATTTCGCCAAATGGCTCAAGCTCTCGCGGACCCATCTGGCCCGCAAGCTGCGCGCTGCCGAGAATCTCGGCAGCATCGGCTGGCTCGGCCAGCGCGGCCATTCGGTGATGTGGGTGTCGAATACATTCTACCAGGAATACATGACAGTCCAGGCGGCCAAACTGGCCATCGTCGACACCGCTTTCAATGCCTGTTTTCCGCCGGCTGGAAGCTGATCGGTGCGGCATCCCCGTAACGGGGATGCCTTTCAATGCGGGCGATCAAAATCCCGAAGTTCTCAGTCGATGTCGAACGACACGCCCTGGGCGAGCGGCAGCGCCTTGGAATAGTTCACCGTGTTGGTGGCGCGCCGCATATAGGCCTTCCATGCGTCGGAGCCGCTCTCGCGGCCGCCGCCGGTTTCCTTTTCGCCGCCAAAGGCACCGCCGATCTCAGCGCCCGAGGTACCGATGTTGACATTGGCAATGCCGCAATCCGATCCGTCGACACCCAGGAAACGCTCGGATTCCTGCAGGTCGCGGGTGAAGATCGACGACGACAGGCCTGCGCCCACGGCATTGTGCTCGTCGAGCACGGCGTCGAAATCCGAATATTTCATCACATAGAGGATCGGCGCGAAGGTCTCTTCCGTGACAGGGGCCACCTGCTTGGGCATCTCGACCAGCGCCGGGTGCACGTAATAGGCATCCGGGTGCCCGTCCTCGACCCGGGTGCCGCCGGTCACCTTGCCGCCATGGGCGGCGGCTTCCTTCAGCGCCTTCTGCATGGCGTCAAAGGCCGCCTTGTCGATCAGCGGCCCGACCAGCGAGGAGGTCTCCAGCGGATTGCCGACAGACACACTCTCGTAGGCCTTCTTGAGGCGCGGAACCAGGGCGTCGTAGACGCTGTCATGCACGAACAGGCGCCGCAGCGTCGTGCAGCGCTGGCCGGCCGTGCCCATCGCTCCAAAGGCAATCGCGCGCAGCGCCATGTCGAGATCGGCGCTCGGGCAGACGATGCCGGCATTGTTGCCGCCGAGTTCGAGCACTGCGCGGGCAAAGCGCTTGGCCAGCCGCGGGCCGACGTCGCGGCCCATGCGGGTCGAGCCGGTCGCCGAAACCAGCGGCACCTTGGGGTGATCGACCAGGATCTCGCCGACGGCGCGGTCGCCGATCAGCACCGGCGCCAGGCCATCAGGTGCGTCCGCGCCGAAGCGCTTGACCGCACGCTTGAAGATAGCCTCGCAGGCAAGTGCGGTCAGCGGCGTCTTTTCCGACGGCTTCCACACCACCGCGTCACCGCAAACAAGCGCCAGGGCGGCATTCCAGGACCACACAGCGACCGGGAAATTGAAGGCGGAAATGACGCCGACGACGCCGAGCGGATGCCAGGTTTCCATCATCCGATGGCCCGGGCGCTCGGTGGCGATGGTCAGGCCGTACAATTGCCGGGAGAGGCCTACGGCGAAATCGCAGATGTCGATCATCTCCTGCACTTCGCCGAGCCCCTCGGACGGGATCTTGCCGACCTCGATCGACACCAGCCGGCCAAGCTCGGCCTTGTGCGCGCGCAGTTCCTCGCCGAGCAGCCGCACCAGTTCGCCACGCCGCGGGCCCGGCACCATGCGCCAGGCCTGGAAGGCCTTGTGCGCGGCATCGATCACCTTGGCCGCGTCAGCCGGCGAGATCGTCTTCAGCGCCGCGATCTGCTCGCCCGTCACCGGGCTGCGCACGATCAGGTCGCCGCCGACGAGCGCTTCCTTGGCCACGCCCAGTTTCGCCAGCAGTTCGGTCGTTTCCTTGCCTATCGTCATTCTTGTCCCTTTCAGATCCCGTCGCCATCATATGGCGCTGGGTTAAGCCTTCGCCGTGCCGCCCGTGTGCCGAAAGGCACTTCAGGCGCAGTCATGGCGTGGCATTACTCGTTTCAGGGGAAAATCGCCACCCCGGCATGGTCCAAGCCCAAACTACACGATTGAGCCAGATGGGGAGGTGACGCTCAGTTTGCCTTTTTCGCCGGCGGGCGCACCGCACCGTCCTTGATCAACCGGTCGATATGCATGCGGATATGGGCAGCTTCTGCCGCCGTGTTCGCAAGCGCTATGGCGCGGTCGAAGGCGACGCGCGCCTCGTCGCCCCGGTCGAGCTGCATCAAGAGGCCCCCCTTGAGCCCGAAAAAGTGGAAATAGCCGGAAAGCCGTTCCTCCAGCGGCTCGATCATGGCCAGCGCCTCCCCCGGTCCACGCACCTTCGAGACCGCGACGGCCCGGTTCAGCGTGACCACCGGCGACGGCTGCATCTGCTCCAGCAAGCGGTAGAGCAGGTCGATCTCGTTCCAGTCCGTATCCTCGGCCTTTTCGGCCCGCGCATGCAGCGCGGCAATCGCCGCCTGCACCTGGTAAGGGCCGGGCTTGCGATGGCGCAGCGCCTTGTCCACCAGTGCCAGCCCCTCATCGATCATCTTGCGGCTCCACAGGCTGCGATCCTGGTCTTCGAGCAGCACGATCTCGCCGCTCTCGTCGAAACGGGCCGGTGCGCGCGCATGCTGCAGAAGCAACAGCGCCGTCAGCCCCATGATCTCCGGCTCCGTCTGGAACAGCCGCAGCAACAGCCGTGCCAGCCGGATCGCCTCCTCGCACAGCGGCGCGCGGGCCGGCGCCTCGCCGCTGTTGGTCGAATAGCCCTCGTTGAAGACCAGGTAGACCATGGCGGCGACGGCGGCGAGCCGTTCCGAGCGCTCGACCGCGCCAGGCGTCTCGAACGGCACGCCGGCGTCCGCAATGCGCGCCTTGGCGCGAGTGATGCGCTGCTCCATGGCGCTTTCGCCAACCAGGAAGGCGCGCGCGATCTGCTTGACGGTGAGACCGGAGACGATGCGCAGCGCCACCGCGATCTGCTGCGTTGCCGGAAGATCAGGATGGCAGCAGATGAACAGCAGCCGCAATATGTCGTCGCGGTAGTGCGCCCCGTCCAGCCGCTCGGCGATATCGCTCTCGGCGTCTTCCAGATCGGAAACCTGGTCTTCCTCCGGCATCGGCGCCTGCTTGGCGCGCTTGCGCACCGCATCGATGCCGCTGTTGCGGCCGACGAAGATCAGCCAGGCCGCCGGGTCGCGCGGCGGCCCGTTCTGCGGCCAGTTCTTCAACGCCCTGAGGCACGCGTCCTGGAAAGCTTCCTCCGCCGTATCGAGATCGCGGAAATAACGCAGCAGCGCGCCCATCGCCTGCGGGCGGGCGGCGCTGATCGCGGAGCTGATCCAGGCCATTTCGGTCATGCGGAAACCGTTGTTGGGTTGAAGACCGAAACCGGCCGGATTTCATAGGAGCCGCCGCTCGGGTTGACCTCGGAAAGCTCGCGGGCGAACTCCACCGCCTCGTCGAGATCGGCGCATTCGAGCGTGTAGAAGCCGAGAAACTGTTCCTTGGTCTCGGCGAACGGCCCGTCGATGACGACCGATTCGCCTTTGACCTTCCTCAACGTCGTCGCGGCCGTGGTCGGCAGAAGCCGTGCCACCGGGCCGAGCCGACCAGCCTTGGCGTACTTGTCCTGAACGTCGAGGAGATTGGCCATGACCTCGTCGTCCTGTGCCTTGCTCCAGGAGCAGACGACATCTTCGGAGGCATAGCAGAGGATTGCGTAGAGCATGGCTGGTCCTTTTCTCTGTCAAAGGACGAAACAGTAAGACCGATCCCGACATGACGTCGATAAAAAAATCCAGATGTGACGGATTTGGCCACCGTCGGCCGCGTCGGTCAGCTTTCTCCCAGTTTCAGCCATCGCAACACGAGAGCTTCCTCGTCATCGAGACCGGCAATCGCCCGTTTGCGCTTGTTGGCCTGCGCCATTTCATCCAGCAACCGTCCCTCGGACCACGCTTCGAAGACCCGCGGATGGATATAGCATTTGCGGCAGACGGCACGCGTATTGCCCAGCCGCTCGGCAACCTTGTCGATGACGCTGTTCATCGCCCTGTTTCGCTGCGTCTGGCTTTGCGGCAGTTCCGTTTGCGCAAACAGCGACGCGGCGTGAATGGTGCCGCCCCAGGTGCGGAAATGCTTCGAACTGAAGGCGTCACCGACCGCCTCACGGATATAGCGGTTGACGTCCTCGGAGCGGACCGGCCGCCTGTCGCCATCCTCATCGAGATACTGGAACAGCTTCTGGCCTGGCAGGTCCTGCGCGCCACGCACAATCCTGGCGATGCGGCGGTCGGCCAGCTTCAGCTTCCACTCCTTGCCCGACTTGCCCTTGAAGGCAAAGCGCAGGCTTGAACCGACAATATCGACATGCCGGTCGCGCAACGTGGTCAGCCCGAAACTCTTGTTGTCGCGGGCGTAGGCGGCATTGCCGACGCGGATCATCGTGTTGTCGAGCAGCCAGACGACCGCGGCGACGACCCGCTCGAACGGCAAGCCACGACGGCGCAGATCGCTATCGACCCTGTGCCGCAGGTCCGGCAGGCTCTCGGCGAATGCGACAAGGCTCGAATATTTGGCACCATCGCGCTCTTCGGCCCATTGCGGATGATAACGATATTGCTTGCGTCCCCGCTGGTCCCTGCCGGTTGCCTGGATATGGCCGTCCGCGTCGGGCGAAATCCACACATCCGTCCAGGCCGGCGGAATGACGATCGCCTCGATGCGGGCTTTGGTGGCGTCCGAAACCGTCCGTCCGTCCGGTCCCTTGTAGGAAAACCCCTTGCCTGTCTTCAGCCGCCGGATACCAGGCTCGGCATCGCTGACATAACTAAGCGACGCATGATCGGCCGAGCTTTGTGCCCCGTTTTTGAACACGCCATCTGGCGATACAGCGTCCTCGCCAGCCGGTCGGCCGGGCGACAATCCGGATTTCTGCAACATGTCGGCTCCACGCGAATTCCGTAGATAAGCCACTGGCCGACCGCTGGTTCCACGCGCCGTCCGAAAACGGTGTCGAGCCTGCCTTCAGGCTTTCTCGAGCACAACCGGAATGACATCGACAGCCTGCTCGCCGACCTGTCCCCCCGTGGTCTTGAGCACGCCGACGATCGGCGCTACGTCCGAATAGTCGCGGCCGTAGCCGACGGTGATATGGTCGTTGCTGGCCCGCATGCCGTTGGTCGGATCGAATTCCTGCCAGCCTGCGTCGCGCCCGCACCAGACCTTGACCCAGGCATGCATGGCATCGGCGCCTTCCAGCCGGGGCTTGCCCTTCGGCGGGATGGTGCGCAGGAAGCCGCTGACATAGCCAGCGGGAATGCCGAGCCCACGCAGGCCGGCGATCATGATA
The DNA here is from genome assembly GCF_004022955.1 of Mesorhizobium sp. M7A.F.Ca.US.002.01.1.1. Taxonomy (NCBI): domain Bacteria; kingdom Pseudomonadati; phylum Pseudomonadota; class Alphaproteobacteria; order Hyphomicrobiales; family Phyllobacteriaceae; genus Mesorhizobium; species Mesorhizobium sp. M7A.F.Ca.US.002.01.1.1. The sequence continues at coordinate 6,931 of NZ_RZQE01000219.1, forward strand.
TGCGAAAAGTCCTGGCAGACACCGCGCTTCAGCCTGAAGGCATCGCTGGCCCGGGTCCGCACCGTCGTCGCCTCGCCGTCATAGGTGAAATCACGATGAATGCGATGGCACAGGTTCATGGCCGTGCTGGCGGCGGAACCGGCGATGCTGCTGCGTGCGTAGGCGGTGATCGCATCGTCGATGCCGGCATGGGTGCTGGCCGTCAGGAAATGGTGCGGTGCATCAGGTGCTAGAGACCGCACCGCGGCGAGCTCCTGCCTGAGCCGGGCGATATCGGGCGACACGTCGAGCCCGGGCTCGGGCCGAGACACCGACACGCGGGCGCTCATCCTGATGTCGAGCGCATCATGCGCGTCGCGAAAGGCGATCGAGGTGACGTTGTTGCCGAAGAAATCGGAAAAGTCGGAACGCTCGTTGGGCGCCGGCGCAAAGGACAGTGATGCGGCGATGACGCGCTGCACGCCTGATATCGTCGACGGCAGCACGCGCACCTGATGACGACCGCCGCCGGCAGCGGAAGCGTAATCATAGTGGAGATGAAGCCTGATATCGTAGAGCATGATTTATCCGAAATAGGCTTTGGCGAGGCTGTTGTAGAGGCCGCCGATTTCGTGGGCGAGCTCGTCCAGCGCCTTTGCCGTCATATCCGAAGGCTCCTTGATGGCGATCTGGGTGTTGAGCTGCAGGATTTCCTTCGCCGCCGGCGACATTTGCCCCTCCCCGCCGAGCGACGGCAACAGGCCGATTTCGGCCTTCAGCCTTTCGAGCTGGAACAGGATGGAGCGCGGGTTAAGCGGATCGAGCGCCAGCAGGTCGATCACCGTGCGCCGGCCGGCCTGCACCGGATATTGGCGGCGATGGGTCATCACGCTGTCGCCGATCTCCAGCATCATGTCGAGCGCGCCGTCCGGCGCCTTGGCGCTGGTCAGCCGCGACAGCGTGCGGGAGATCTGGATGCCGCGCTCCAGCCGGCGGCCGATCTCGAGGAAGCGCCAACCGGCGAAGCGGTACATGTTCTCGTGCAGCAGGCCGGAAAAGCCGGCGAGCTTACGCAGGATGACTGTCATCGCCCGGGTCGCGTCGTCGCCGGGCGCGACCGTCGTTGCGAACTGATGGATGGTTTTCGACAGGTCCTTCAGCGCCAGCCAGCCATCGGGCGAGAAGCGGTCGCGAATCTGCCCGGCGCTGTAGACCGCGCTATCCAGCGTGCCTATCAGCCCTGACGGGATCGCCGTCTCGACGTCGATGCCGAAAGGTTCGAGATAATCCCTGATGTCGGCGAGCAGCGGCATGTCCGGGTCGGACGTTTCGGCGAGCCGCACATGGTAGGCGCGCAGGATGCGCACCGTGTCTTCCGAGCGCTCGATGTAGCGGCCGAGCCAGGTCAGGTTCTCCGCCGCGCGACTGGGCAGGCTGCCGGGCCTGGTGCGGCTGAAACTGTCGCCTTCCTGCGGCAGCAGCGTCTCGCGCTCCACCGGTTTGTCGCTGACAACCCAGACATCCGCTGCCTGGCCGCCACGCTGCATGGCGATCGCCGTCGGGTCGAGCGACAGGCCGATGCGGGCAAAACCGCCCGGCATCACCGTCCAGCCCTCCGGCGTTCGCGCCAGGTAGACGCGCAGGCTCGCTGGCCGCGGCTCCAGCCACCCGCCGACATAGACGGGCGTCGTCGAAAGCGTCACCGCTTCCTGGCCGACAAAATCGCCGCCATCGCGTTCGATGCGCGCCACCAGCTCCGCCCGCTCTCCGGCCGACAGCGCCGAACCGAGCTTCGTTGAATCGTCATCCTCGAAGGCAAGTCTCGTCGATAGCGCCGGGCCGATCACCATGCGATCGATGTTGGCCAGCACATGCGCGCGTTCGGTTGCTTGCCCGCACCACCATGTCGCGACGCTTGGCAGCAGCAATTCCTCGCCCCGCAAGGCCCGTGAAATCTTGGGCAGGAAGGCGAGCAGCGCACGCGTCTCCATCAGGCCGGAGCCAAGCGCATTGACGGTAGCAACCGCGCCCTGGCGGATCGCCTCGACCAGGCCCGGCGTGCCGATCTGCGAATCCGGGCGCAGTTCGAGCGGATCGGCGAAGGCGGCATCGAGCCGCCGCCACAACACGCTGATCGGCATCAGGCCGGAAACCGTGCGTACCATGAGCCGGCCGCCTGAAACGGTCAAATCCTCGCCTTCGAGCAGCATGATGCCAAGGTAGCGGGCGATGTAGGCGTGTTCGTAATAGGTTTCGTTGAGCGGCCCCGGCGTGAGGATGGCGACGCGGCCGTCGGTCTCCTTGGCCATGCCGATCAGCGCGTCGCGAAAACGGCGGAAAAAGCCGGCAAGGCGGTGCACATGCATCTCGCCATAGATGTCGGACAGCGCGCGTGTGGTGGCGACGCGGTTTTCCAGTGCGAAGCCGGCGCCGGACGGCGCCTGCGTGCGATCGCCAAGCACCCACCACTGGCCGTCAGGTCCACGGCCGAGCTCGAAGGCGCAGAAATGCAGGAAGTGGCCGCCGGCCGGCTTGGTGCCGACGACA
>NZ_RZQE01000021.1:0-30757 GCF_004022955.1 Mesorhizobium sp. M7A.F.Ca.US.002.01.1.1
GGTCAGGTCAGCCAGCGTGATGCGGCTCAGCTTCTCCGCCAGCAGCCTTTCGGCGGCGATGCGAAAATCGTCGAGCACGGCGATCACCGCCTGCTCGACGAGGCAGCCGGGGCTTTCCGGATCGGTGCTGAACGGCAGCAGTGTCTCGCCAAGGGCGACGCTGATCTCGGCCAGGGATATTTTCTCGGGCGCCCGCCCGAGCAGCCAGCCGCCACCGTGCCCGCGCGACGAGGTGACGATGCCGGCGTCGCGCAAGCCTGCGATGGTGCGGCGGACCACGACCGGATTGGTGTGGATGAAGGTGGCAAGCTGCTCGGAGGTCAGCGCCTGTTCGGGCTTCTCGGCCATGTGGACGAGAATGTGCAGGGTAGAGGACAGTCGGCTGTTGCGCTTCATGTAACTTAGTTAGTTACGATTGGTGTCGATGTCAAGCACGTCTCATCCGCGCCGAGGCGCAATGTCCACGCAATCCATTCGCGGCAAACAGAACCAGTCGGTGCGCGATTCACCTCGTATGCCGGCGCCAAGGCGTCGGACCCGACATATGCAACGGATTTCGGGTCCGACGCTGACTGCAGCAAACGCCACGCCGACCGATCGAAGCGTTGGATCCAGGATGAAGGTTGCCTGATGCTTTGTCTTTTCTCCAGAGATGGACCGTGGCACCGTTTGGTGTCGGCGTCACCATGTCGCTTCGCATGACGGGGCCGCTGGCAGCCATCCTCGGCTTCGGTCTGTTGGGCGTTTTCTGCCTCGCCTTCACCGAAAAGATCCTGCCAATTCCGCCCTCGCATGTGCTGCTGCTGTTCCTCGGCATGACGGCGGCGCCGGATGCTTCGACGCTGGCGATCCTGCTGATGGTGACGACGCTTGCGTCCGCCAGCGGCTGCCTTGTCTGGTATGCGGTCGGCCGCCGGGTTGGACCTGACCGTGCCGACAGGCTGGTCGAGCGTTTCGGCAAGTACGTGTTCCTGCGTCACGCGACCTACCGCAGGCTCGGCCAGGCCTATCGGCGCAATCACGTCCGGGTGTCCTTGCTGGCGCAGTTCATCCCGACTGTGCGCAATTACCTGCCGATCGCCGCCGGCGCACTCTGCCTGCCCGCTTTGCCCTTCGCGGCCGCGACGCTGCTCGGCGCCACGTTCTGGAACGCGGGCTTTCTCACCACCGGCTATCTGCTGCGCGGCAGCGGCCGGGACTCCTTCACGGTGGGCCTGCGCATCATTGTCATCGTCGTGGCTCTGGAGACGGCATTCATGCTTGCGCTGCGCTATGGCCCCGCATGCCGGCGGCGCATCAAGTTGGCGCTCGGTTGAGCGCCAGCTCTCAGGTCATGGGATAAGCTCTGCAGTCGGCTTTCCTTCATTCGGCCGCCGGTGTTTAGTCCGGGCATGGCTTTCACCATCCGCCAGCTGCAGTTCTTCATCGCCGTTGCCGAGCAAGGCACGGTCTCGGGCGCCGCCCAGAACCTCTCCATCTCGCAATCGTCGGTCACCGAAGCGATCAAGGAACTCGAAAGCGATCTCGGCGTCGAACTGTTCGAACGCCACCCGCGCGGCCTCAACATCACCCACAAGGGTCACCAGTTCCTGCGCCATGCGACGAAAATCCTCGCCGATGTTTCCGACGCGCGCCGCTCTTTCTCCGGCGAGCAGGCGGTGGCGGCCGGCCGGCTGCAGCTCGGCGTCACCTCGCTGGTCGCCGGCTATGTGCTGTCGGATCTGCTCGCCCGCTACCGCCGTGCCTATCCGGGCGTCGAGGTCTCTGCCATCGAGGACAATGGCGATTATCTCGAACACCTCCTGATCGGCGGCAAGCTCGACATTGCCGTCATGGTCACCTCCAATTTGCGCGACCGCACCGCGTTGCAGTCGGAAATCCTCGAAGTCTCGGCCTATCGGCTGTGGCTGCCGCTCGGTCATCCGCTCGTCGGCGCCGACATCATCAGCATTGGCGACATTGCCTCCGAAACGCTGATCATGCTGACCGTCGACGAGATCGAGGAGAATACCGGCAAGCTGCTGACGGCGATCGGCGCCAAGCCGCATGTCGCCTTCCGCACCCGTTCCGTGGAGGCCGTGCGCAGTCTGGTCGCCACCGGTGCCGGCGTGGCGCTGCTGCCCGATCTCGTCTACCGGCCCTGGTCGCTGGAAGGCGACCGCATCGAATCGCGCGATATTTCCGGCTCCTTGCCGGTGGTCCAGGTCGGCATGGTCTGGCGGCGCGGCTCCGGTCTGCCGCAGGCCGCGCGCGATTTCATCGGTCTTGCCCAGTCGCAACGGACGGTCCGCCAGCGTCCCTGAGAGGCCGGCTGCACATCTATCGGAAAAACCGATATCACCCTTCTGATAAATGAATTTGCGAAACCGGAATTTTCAAAGCACTTTCGGTTCAGGGACCAAAGCCGCCATCAGAGCGGCATCAAGCCCAACGGACGAACTGACAGTTTTCAGTCCGCGCGTGACCCCTAACGAAGACCGAAACCGGCTTTCAGGGTCAGGCGCCTAAATGGGAGATCGACAATGAATTCATTCCTGAAGTCATGCACTGCTCTGACGGTCGCGCTGACCTTTTCCGGTCAGGCCGTCGCCCAGGTCAAGGAACTTGGCAAGGGCGAAGGCCAGGTCAACATCGTTGCCTGGCCGGGCTATATCGAGCGCGGCGAAACCGACAAGGGCTATGACTGGGTGACCTCCTTCGAGAAGGAAACCGGCTGCAAGGTCAACGTCAAGACCGCCAACACCTCCGACGAGATGGTCTCGCTGATGAATGAGGGCGGCTTCGACCTCGTCACCGCTTCGGGCGATGCCTCGTTGCGCCTCGTTGCCGGCAAGCGCGTGCAGCCGATCAACACCGATCTCATCCCGAGCTGGAAGACGGTCGACGAGCGCCTCAAGGACGCGCCGTGGTTCACCGTCGGCGGCGCCCACTACGGCGTTCCCTACCAGTGGGGTCCCAACGTCCTGATGTACAACACCGACGTGTTCAAGGAGGCTCCCAAGAGCTGGAACATCGTCTTTGAGGAAATGAAGCTGCCGGACGGCAAGTCCAACAAGGGCCGCGTCCAGGCCTATGACGGGCCGATCCACATTGCGGATGCGGCCAACTATCTGATGTTCCACAAACCGGAACTCGGCATCAAGGATCCCTATGAACTGAACGAGGACCAGTACAAGGCGGCGCTCGAATTGCTGCGCGTCCAACGCACACTGGTTGGCCGCTATTGGCACGACGCCGCCATCCAGGTCGACGATTTCCAAAACGAAGGCGTCGTCGCTTCCGGCTCGTGGCCGTATCAGGTCAACACGCTGGTCGCGGCCAAGAAGCCGGTCGCTTCCACCATCCCGGAGGAGGGCGCCACCGGTTGGGCCGACACCACCATGATGGAGGCCGACGCCGCCAACCCCAACTGTGCCTATATGTGGATGGAACATTCGCTGTCGCCGAAGGTGCAGGGCGATGTCTCAGCCTGGTTCGGCTCACTGCCCGTCGTGCCCGCCGCCTGCAAGGGCAATGAGCTTTTGACCGACGAGGGTTGCAAGACCAACGGCTACGAGAACTTCGACAAGATCAAGTTCTGGAAGACGCCGGTGTCGAAATGCGCCACCCAGAACGATCAGTGCGTGCCCTACTATCGCTGGGTGTCGGACTATATCGGCGTCATCGGCGGACGATGAGCATCCTTACCTCCCCCTTGTGGGGAGGGTCGACGCATAGCGTCTGGGTGGGGTCTGGTCGGGGTTTTTCGAGACACCCCCACCCGCGGCTTCGTCGCGACCTCCCTAAGGGGGAGGTGGGACGTCGCGCGACATCAACACATCAAACCGGCAACGGACTGACATCTCATGACCTCCGCCGTCTCCTTCCAGAAAGCCTCGCGCCATTTCGGCAGCGTGCGCGCGGTCGACGCGGTCGATCTCGACATCGCGCCGGGGGAATTCTTCGCCATGCTCGGGCCGTCCGGTTCCGGCAAGACCACTTGCCTGCGCCTCATCGCCGGCTTCGAGCAGCCGACATCGGGCTCGATCTCGATCTTCGGCGACCGCGCCGAGGGCGTTCCGCCCTATCGCCGCAACGTCAACACCGTGTTCCAGGACTATGCGCTGTTCCCGCATCTGAACGTGCTCGACAACGTTGCCTACGGGCTGATGGTCAAGGGCGTCGGCAAGGCTGAGCGGCACAAGGCGGCGGAAGAGGCGCTGTCACTGGTGCGGCTGCCCGGCTATGGCGCCCGCCGGCCCGGCCAGCTTTCCGGTGGCCAGCGCCAGCGCGTGGCACTCGCCCGCGCGCTGGTCAACCAACCAAAGGTGCTGCTGCTCGACGAGCCGCTCGGCGCGCTCGACCTCAAATTGCGCGAGAACATGCAGGAGGAGTTGAAGTCGCTGCAGAAGGCGCTCGGCATCACCTTCGTCTTCGTCACTCACGACCAGGGCGAAGCGCTGTCGATGGCCGACCGCGTCGCCGTCTTCAACGATGGCAAGATCATGCAGATCGGCACTCCGGAAGATATCTACCAGCGGCCGAGGACCCGCTTCGTCGCCGATTTCGTCGGCTCCTCCAATGTGCTGCCGCCGGATTTCGTGCAGCGCTATTCCGGCCAGCATCGCTGGGGGAGTCTCCGCCCTGAATCCATTCGCGTCGGCCGCGCGGCCAAGGGGGTCACAAGTGGTGAAGGTGTGTCGGCCCGCCTCGTCTCGACCAATTATCTCGGCGCCACGACAAAGCTGGCGCTCGACGCCGACGGGCTGCGGCTGCACGCCATCGTGCCGGCCGGCATCGCCTTGCCGGCAGAAGGCGAGGCGGTGGTGCTGACCTTCAACCGCGAGCACCTGCATCTGATGGACGAGCCGGCATGAGCCTCGACGCCGCCATGGTGCGTGCAACGGCCCCCGCCATCCTGCCGGGTAGCGGCGGTCTGCGCGGCGCTCTGTCGGACCTTTTCTGGCGCAAGCCCAAGGTCCTGTTGCTGCTCATGCTGCTGCCTCCGGTTTTGTGGCTGGGCATCGTCTATATCGGCTCGCTGTTTGCGCTGCTGGCGCAGAGCTTTTTCTCCATCGACGAGTTTTCCGGCCTCATCAACCGCGAGTTCACGCTCAAGACCTATGGCGACCTGTTCCAGGCCGCCAATCTCGACATCATCCTGCGCACGGTGACGATGGCGGCTCTGGTCACGCTGGCCTCGGCCGTCATCGCCTTCCCCATAGCCTACTACGCGGCGCGCTATGCGCGCGGCCGCTGGAAGGCCTTGTTCTATCTCGGCATCATGCTGCCGCTGTGGTCGAGCTATCTGGTCAAGATCTACGCCTGGAAGCTGATCCTGGCCAAGGAAGGCATTCTCACCTGGCTGCTCGCCAAGCTGCATTTGTTGTGGGTTCTCGACGCTTGGCTGTCGCTGCCGATCGTCGGCGGCAATTCCCTGTCGGTATCGTTCACCGGCACCTTCATCGTCTTCGTCTATGTCTGGCTACCGTTCATGATCCTCCCCGTTCAGGCGGCGCTCGAGCGCGTGCCCGGCAATCTGGTCGAGGCCTCGTCCGACCTCGGCGCTTCACCGGGACAGACCTTCCGCAACGTGCTGTTTCCGCTGGCGCTGCCGGGCATCGTCGCCGGTTCGATCTTCACCTTCTCGCTGACGCTGGGCGACTACATCATCCCGCAGATCATCGGCACCTCGCGTCTGTTCATCGGCCAGGCGGTCTATTCGCAGCAAGGCACCGCCGGCAACATCCCGCTCGCCGCCGCCTTCACCGTGGTGCCGATCGTCATCATGGGCTTCTATCTCTGGGGCGCCAAGCGCATGGGGGCCTTCGATGCGCTCTGATGGTTCCCAGTCGGCTCCGCTCGGCCTGAAGATTGCCGCCGCCTGCGGGCTGCTGTTCCTGCACCTGCCGATCCTGCTGATCTTCGTCTATGCCTTCACCACCGAAGAGAAGAGTTTCGTCTGGCCGCCGCCAGGGCTGACGACGCAGTGGTTCGCCGTGACCTGGAACCGGCCAGATGTCTGGCAGGCGCTGTCGCTGTCGGTCAGGGTGGCCGCGATTTCGACGGCGATCGCGCTCATCCTCGGCACGCTCTGTTCGGCGGCGGTGTCGCGGACAAGATTCTTCGGCCGCGAAACCATCTCGCTGCTGGTCATCCTGCCGATCGCGCTGCCCGGCATCATCACCGGCATTGCGCTGCGCTCGGCCTTTTCGCTGGCCGACATCCCGTTCTCGTTCTGGACGATCGTGCTTGGCCACGCCACCTTCTGCGTGGTCGTCGTCTACAACAACGCCGTCGCCCGTTTCCGCCGCACTTCCGGTTCGATGATCGAGGCTTCGATGGATCTCGGCGCCGACGGTTTTCAGACCTTCCGCCATGTCGTGCTGCCCAACATCGCCACGGCGCTGCTTGCCGGCGGCATGCTGGCCTTCGCGCTGTCCTTCGACGAGGTCATCGTCACCACCTTCACCGCCGGCCAGCAGCAGACGCTGCCGATCTGGATGCTGGAAGAACTGATCCGTCCGCGCCAGCGCCCGGTCACCAATGTCGTTGCCATGGTCGTCATGCTGGTGACGTTGCTGCCGATCCTTGCCGCTTATTACCTCACCCGTGACGGCGACCAGATCGCTGGAAGCGGGAAATGAAAAACAGCGAATAGGGAGTAGCGAATAGGGATCGACGGTCAAACCCTACTCGCTTTCAGCTACTCGCTACTCGCTTCTGTAAAGGGAGAAACCTTATGGACACCCAGATGCTGATCGGCTCGAAATTCGAGAAGGGCACCGAGACCGAGGAGCCGATCCTCAATCCAAAGACCGGGGCGACCATCCTCAACCTGCCCGAGGCCAGCCAGGCGCAGATCGAGGCGGCGGTCACTGCTGCCGAACAGGCGTTCGTCTTGTGGTCGCGCACCACGCCGGCGCAGCGCTCCGGCTATTTGCTGAAGATCGCCGACCGCATCGAAGCCGACGCGAAGGAGTTCGCCACGCTCGAGGCGCTCAACTGCGGCAAGCCGATCAACGCCGTGCTCAATGACGAAATCCCGGCGATCGTCGATTGCTACCGCTTCTTCGCCGGCGCCGTCCGTTCGATGCCGGGCGTCGTCGCTGGCGAATACATTCCCGGCCACACCTCGATGGTCCGTCGCGATGCCATTGGCATCGTCGCTTCCATCGCGCCGTGGAACTATCCGCTGATGATGATGGCCTGGAAGCTGGCGCCGGCGATCGCCGGCGGCAACACCGTCGTCTTCAAACCGTCCGAGCAGACACCGCTGACGGCGCTGAAGCTGGCAAAAATCCTTGCGGACATCCTGCCCGAAGGCGTCGTCAATGTCGTGCTCGGCCGCGGCGACAGCGTCGGCAACACGCTGATCAATCATCCCAAGGTCAACATGATCTCGATCACCGGCGATGTCGCCACCGGCAAGAAGGTGCTGCAGGCGGCCGCCAAGTCGGTCAAGCGCACGCATCTCGAGCTCGGCGGCAAGGCGCCGGTCATCGTCTTCGACGACGCCGACCTCGGCGCCGTGGTCAACGGCCTGCGTGCCTTCGGCTATTACAATGCCGGCCCGGACTGCACCGCCGCCTGCCGCATCTACGCCGGCAAGAAGATCTACGACAAGCTCGTCGCCGATCTCTCCTCGGCCGTCTCGACCATCAAGTACGACCGCCCCGACGATACCGAAAACGAAATCGGCCCGCTGATCTCGCGCCGCCAGCGCGACCGCGTCTCGAGCTTCGTCGAGCGCGCCTCGGAACTGAAACACATCGAGATCACCACCGGCGGCAAGCCGGGCGAGGGCTCCGGCTTCTACTACCAGCCGACCGTCGTCGCCGGCGCGCTGCAGGAAGATGAGATCGTGCGCCGCGAAGTGTTCGGCCCGGTCGTCTCGGTTACTCGTTTTTCGGAAGTCGACGAGGCGGTGAACTGGGCCAATGACAGCGACTACGGCCTGGCGTCATCCGTATGGACCAAGGATGTCTCGCGCGCCATGGCGACGGCCGCCCGCCTGCAATATGGCTGCACCTGGATCAACACCCACTTCATGCTGACCAACGAGATGCCGCATGGCGGGTTGAAGCAGTCCGGCTACGGCAAGGACATGTCGCTCTACGCACTGGAGGATTACACCGCCGTGCGGCATGTGATGGTTGCGCATGGCTAGTTTTGCCTTGTCCCCTTGTGGGAGAAGGTGGATCGGCGCGTAGCGCCGAGACGGATGAGGGGTGTTCCAGCTTGACGCCAGCTTACCCCTCACCCGGGTTGCCAACCGATTTGTGAAGGACAAATCGGGGCAATCCGACCTCTCCCACAAGAGGAGAGGTAAGACCGCAGACCACTACTCCACGATGCGATAGATATTCCACAGGCTGGTGCCAGACACGACATAGGGCTCGATCTCCTTGCCCCATTTCGCGTGCGCGTCGATCTTGCCGATCTTGGCGAAGAACGCCTCCAACTGGGCCAGGCTTTCGACCTGGTGATGGGACTCGACCGTCGCCTCCCGCGCGCCGATCGAACCGGTCATGATCTGGAATTCCAGCTCGTCGAGGCCGACCTGTGACCCGATCTCGCGTTCCCATTTCTTCAACAGGTCGAGCACGGTCTGCTTGTGTCCGAACTTGGCGTCGATCTGCCATCTGGCGCTGAACATCGTCTTCTCCTCTAGGTTTGCGGCCCAGGCCGCGGTTGATCCACGGTTGTTGATCTACTCGTCCCAGGCCTGCACGACGGTCTGTCTTGCGATCCGACCGTTCTTCAGCTCCAGCATCGCTGCGCAGAACACCTTGGTCCCGTCCGGATAGGCGCAGGCTTGGGTGAAGGCGAGGCTGTCGCCGTCGGCGATGGTGGTGTCGACCTTGTGGGTCATCGCCCGGCTGCAGATGTCGTCCCAGAATGTGGTGATCGCGGCGCGCCCGCGGATTTCACGCGGCTTGCTCGGCGGGTTGTTGCGGTCGATCACCCGCACCAGCGCGTCTTCGGCATAGAAGCTCGACAGCATCTTGCCGTCACGGGTTTCGATCGCCTTCTTGATCGCGGCGCCGTCCACTGTTTGGGTCTTGGTCAGCATTTCATCCTCCATTGGCCCGTCTTCCGACCGGGCGGTTGATGGTCGATGTGCCGTCCGGCGCTCATCGCCGGGCAGTGGTTCTTACTGCGACTTCGCCTTGACGGCCGCGAATACGTCGTCGGTCTGCTTCTTGAAGGTCGTCAGATCGACCTGGCTGCCGTTGAGCATCGTCGACCAATGGCGCACGATGGCGGACATCGCCACCGCCTCCTTGATCTCCTCGTCGCTGGCGCCGTTGAGCTTGGCCGCCTCGGTGTGGAAATAGATGCAGTACTGGCATGGGATCTGCGCCGCGACGGCGAGGCCCAAAAGTTCCTTGGTCTTGCCGTCAAGCGCCGTCTTCGGGTTGAGCTGCACGCCCTTAATCTCGGCCCAGGCGCCGGCGACGGCCACATCCGGCAGGGTCTTGAACATGTCCGGCACCGAGCCGAGCGTTGCCTCGATGTCCTTGTAGGCGGCCGCCGCGGACGCGTCCTCGGCCTTTGCGGGAGAGATGGCGAACAACGCGCCGACGCTTGCAGCGATCACAAGCAATTTGAGTGTCCGGTTCGACTTCAGCATTTCCTCCTCCGTTCGCAGCGCCTTTCCCAGCGACATCCGCCTAGCCTGCGTGGAGAGAATTGATAGCGCTTACCCGCCCATGGCCGCTTCGCCCGAAAGCGCCATGGCTCTCATGGCCCGTGCGGGCCAGGGTGCCTGGCCGAAAACGCCGCCGCCGCCGCCCGCGACGGCAGATCCAGCTTGAGCAGTATGTTGGCGACATGGCGCTTGACCGTGTGTTCGCTCAGCCGCAATTCGGCGGCGATCGCGGCATTGCTCTTGCCGTCGGCGACGAGGCTCACCACCTCGCTTTCGCGCGCCGTCAATGCGGCCGGCTCGGCGGTCTTGGGTTTGGGCCGGCAGGCGGGTTCCAGATGCTGTTCGGACGTCGCATGGACCAGCGCCAGCGGCTGCTCCAGCTCGTCGACACTGATGCGCCCGGCGTCGGTGAAATGCAGGCCCGACCCAGCCGCCAGATCGGCGATCAGACGCGACGCGATAATGTCGCCGCGGCCGGCATGGGCGGCCAGTTGAATTGCCACCCGCGCCGTCGTCCCAACGGGTGGACCGCGCACTTCGATCTCGCCGACATGCGCCCCTTGTGCGCTTGCCACGCCGATTTCCTGCGCCGCCTCGCGCAGCGCTGCCGCGCAGCGTATGGCGCGTGCCGGGCCGTCGAAGCGCGAAATCATCAACTCGCCATGCAGGCCCGCCGAACGCCCGCCATGGCGCCCGACCAGCAGCCGCCAGGTTTCCTGGAAGCGTTGGCTGCGTTCGCTCCACATCCGGTCGCCGAGCCGTGCCGTGTCGTAGATGCGTGTCACCAGTAGTGCGGCCAGCACGCGGTCTACTTCGCCCACGGCGCGTTCGCCGGTCAGGAATTCCTCGATCAGGTCGGCCACCCCATCGACATCGCCGGTCCAGATCGGATGGTCGCGTCCGGGAATCTCGACCAGCCGGGCGCCGGGGATCTTCTGTGCAAGGAAGCGGCTGGCATCGGGGTCGACCCGCGCATCGTTGCGGCGATGGATTACAAGCGTCGGCGCGCTGATCACGCTCAGGATATGGCGGATGTCGACGTCGGCGTTCATGCGCGCCAGCGCCGCCGCCGCCGTCGGGCTCGCCGACAATCGTTCGAAACGTGCCCACCACTGGGCGAAATGCGCGTCGTCGACCCGGCTCGGCGCGAAATGGGGCAGCGTGGCGCCAGTGCCCCAGGCTGTCTCCGCCATCTCGATGAAAGCGTCGAGGCGTTCGGGCGACATCACCCATTTGTGGAAATGCGCATAGCCGCCATAGAGCGCCAGCGCCCGTGTCCGCTCCGGATAGGTGGCGGCGAACAGCATCGCCATCGGTGCGCCTTCGGAGGAGCCGAGCAGCGCCGCACGGCCGCTGCCGGCGGCGTCCATTACCGCGCGCACATCGTCCATCCGCGTCTCGAGACTGGGCAGGTTATGCGCGTCGACACGGTCGGACAGGCCGGTGCCGCGCTTGTCGAACAGGATCAGCCGAGAGAACGCCGAAAGCCGCTTCAAGAGCCTGGTGTAGCCCTCGTCTTCCCAGTGCAGGTCGAGGTTGGAAATGAAGCCCGGCACGAAGACGAGATCGAACGATCCCTGCCCGACCACCTGATAGGCGATCCGCACATCGCCGCTACAGGCGTATCGCGTCTCGATCGGCCTCACGAGATTTCCACCCCGGCCTGACGATTTCCGGTCGTCAAACCATAGCAGAACAGCGCAGATTGCGGCAGCTTAAACTTTAGCGATTGTGAATGTAAGCTGGCGCGGCTTGGCGGCTATTCCTGCGAGGCGGCGACGTCGGCAGGGGAGGGCTTGAGCCCGAGTTTGAGGTCGGCCGCAGCCGGCGTGATCGGTCGCTTGATCCTGGCGGAGGCGGCCACCACCAACTCGTTGAAGTTCCCGGTGCCGTCGTCCAGCATTTCGAAGAACTGCCGCCGCATCCTCGGCTCCCAGAACTTGTTGATATGCTCGGCGACGCCGGCAATGCCTTCCTCGCGCGGCTTGGAATGGAAGAAGTCGGCGATCTGGTTTGCCATGCGCACCAGCTTCTCGGCGGTGCTCATAATGTGTTCTTCGTCATGCGACATGCTTGGCAACTCCGCAAACCACCCGGTCGGGGTGGGTGAAAATATCAAAATCGTCGCCGCGAACCAGCGCCACCAGCGTCATGCCGGACTCTTGCGCCGTGCGGATGGCAAGGGCGGTCGGCGCCGAGACGGCGATGATGAAGGCCGAACCGATAGAAGCCGTCTTCTGCACCATTTCGACCGAAACCCTGGATGTCACCACGACAGCACCGGATGCGCCCTCGATGCCGGCTTTGGCCAGCGCACCCGCCAGCTTGTCGAGCGCATTGTGACGGCCGACATCTTCGCGCGCCATGACGATGCCCTTGCCGGGCACATAGAAGCCGGCGGCGTGCACGGCTCCGGTCTCGGTGTGCAGCGGCTGCACTTTCGACAAAAGCTTGACCGAACGGACAATATCGTTGGCATCAAGCGTAAGCTTTGACACACCAACCGCATCCACCGAACGCATCGCTTCCTCGATCGATTCGATGCCGCAGAGCCCGCAGCCGACCGGACCCGCGAGCCTTCGCCGCCGCGCTTCGAAGCGCGTGTTGGCTCGGTCCTTCAGCCGGATCTGGATGTCGATGCCGGCGCCATGGTCCTCGACCTCGATGGCTTCGATCTCCTCCGGCGCAGCTACAATGCCCTCGGTCAGCGAGAAGCCAAGCGCGAAATCCTCGAAATCGGCCGGGCTTGCCATCATCACCGCATGCGTGGTGCCGGCAAAGGAGAACGCCACCGGCGTCTCTTCCGGCACCATGCGGTTCGCCGTAGCAGTGCCGCTGGCGCGGTGCGCCAGCCGCGATACCTGCGTCGTGGCTTTGCGCCGCGCGCTCAAGACTACTCCGCCGCCTGCAAAGACGCGATGCGCCGGCTCTGCTTGGCTTGCTCGTCATAGTCGCGCTGCCATTCCGACGGCCCATTGGAGGCGCCGACCTGCACCGCCGTCACCTTGTATTCCGGGCAGTTGGTCGCCCAGTCGGAGAAGTCGGTGGTGATCACGTTGGCCTGCGTGTCCGGATGGTGGAACGTCGTGTAGACCACGCCGGGCGACACCCGGTCGGTGATCAGCGCGCGCAGCGTCGTCTCGCCCGAGCGGCTGGTCAGCCGGACCCAGTCGCCGTCGCGCAAGCCGCGGTTCTCGGCATCGTGCGGATGAATCTCCAGCCGGTCCTCCGAATGCCACATGCTGTTATCGGTGCGCCTGGTCTGCGCGCCGACATTGTACTGCGACAGGATGCGGCCGGTGGTGAGCAGCAGCGGGAAGCGCGGCCCCGTCCTTTCGTCCGTCGCCACATATTCGGTACGGATGAACTTGCCCTTGCCGCGCACGAACCCGTCGATATGCATGATCGGGGTGCCGAGCGGCGCCTTCTCGTTGCAGGGCCATTGCACGGACCCGACACGGTCGAGCAGCTCGAAGGAGACGCCGGCGAAGCTCGGCGTGGTCATCGCGATCTCGTCCATGATTTCGGAGGGATGCTTATAGTTCCAGTCCAGCCCGATCGCGCGGGCAAGCTCCTGCGTCGCCTCCCAATCGGCGTAGCGCGCCTTCGGCTCAAGAACCTTGCGCACCATGTTGATGCGGCGCTCGGCGTTGGTGAAGGTGCCGTCCTTCTCCAGGAAGGTCGAGCCCGGCAGGAAGACATGGGCGTAGTTCGCCGTCTCGTTGAGGAAGAGGTCGTGCACGACGACGCATTCCATCGCGGCAAGGCCGGCTGCGACATGCTTGGTGTCGGGATCGGACTGCAGAATGTCTTCGCCCTGGATGTAGATGCCCTTGAAGCTGCCGTCGACGGCGGCGTCCAGCATGTTGGGGATGCGCAGGCCGGGTTCGTCGTCCAGCTTCACGCCCCACAAGGTCTCGTAGATATCGCGCACGGCTTCGCCGGAGATGTGGCGATAACCGGGCAGCTCATGCGGGAACGAGCCCATGTCGCAGGAGCCCTGCACGTTGTTCTGGCCGCGCAGCGGGTTCACGCCGACGCCGGGCCGGCCGATATTGCCGGTGGCCATGGCGAGATTGGCGATTGCCATCACAGTGGTCGAACCCTGGCTGTGTTCCGTCACGCCCAGGCCGTAATAGATCGCGCCGTTGCCGCCGGTGGCGTAGAGACGCGCAGCACCGCGGATCAGCTCGGGATCGACGCCGGACAATTTGCCGACGGTTTCGGGGCTGTTTTCCGGCAAGGCGACGAACGATGCCCAATCCTGGAACTCCGTCCAGTCGCAACGTTCGCGGATGAAGGCTTCGTCGAACAAGCCCTCGGTGACGATCACATGCGCCAGCGCCGTCAGCACGGCCACATTGGTGCCGGGCTTCAGCGGCAGGTGGTAATCCGCTTCGATATGGGCCGACTTGACCATCTCGGTGCGGCGCGGATCGAGCACGATCAGCTTGGCGCCCTGGCGCAGCCGCTTCTTGAGCCGCGAGGCGAACACCGGGTGAGCGGAAGCCGGATTGGCGCCGATGATGACGGCGACATCGGTGAAGTCGACGGAATCGAAATCCTGCGTGCCGGCAGACGTGCCATATGTCTGGCCGAGCCCGTAGCCCGTCGGCGAATGGCAGACGCGTGCGCAGGTGTCGACATTGTTGTTGCGGAAACCCTGCCGCACCATCTTCTGGACGAGGTAGGTTTCCTCATTGGTGCAGCGCGACGAGGTGATGCCGCCGATCGCGGTGCGTCCGTACTGGTACTGGATGCGGCGGAATTCCTTGGCGGTATGGCCGATCGCCTCTTCCCAGCTTACTTCGCGCCACGGATCGGTGACCTTTTCGCGGATCATCGGCGACAGGATGCGGTCCTTGTGGGTGGCGTAGCCATAGGCGAAACGGCCCTTCACGCAGGAATGGCCGTGGTTCGCCTTGCCCTCCTTGTAGGGCATCATGCGAACGACTTCGTCACCCTTCACCTCGGCCTTGAACGAGCAGCCGACGCCGCAATAGGCGCAGGTGGTGACGGCCGAGCGCTCCGGCAGGCCCTTGGCAAGCACCGTCTTCTCACGCAGCGCATCGGTCGGGCAGGCCTGGACGCAGGCGCCGCAGGACACGCATTCCGAATCGATGAACGCCTCGTGCATTCCCGCCGAAACCCGGGATTCGAAGCCGCGTCCCTCGATGGTCAGCGCAAACGTGCCCTGCACTTCTTCGCACGCCCGCACGCAGCGCGAGCAGACGATGCATTGCGAGGCATCATAGGTGAAATAGGGGTTGGATTCGTCGCGGGCGATGTAATCGACTGCCAGCGAGCCATGGCCGGGCGCCACGCCACCTTCCGGCTTGACGTGGTTGCGGCCCTCGATGCCGTAGCGGTTCTCGGTCAGACCGATCGACTTCGCCACCGCGTCGAACTCGCTGGCGCCGGTTCCGGCCTGTTCGTTCCAGCCGGTCGGATGGTCGGAGACGTAGAGCTCCATGACGCCACGGCGAATGGCATCGAGCCGCTCGGTCTGCGTGCGCACGATCATGCCTTCGCCGACAGGCGTCGTGCAGGATGCCGGCGTGCCGCCGCGTCCTTCGATCTCCACAAGGCAGACACGGCACGAACCGAAGGAGTCCAGCATGTCGGTGGCGCAGAGCTTCGGGATCTCGACCCCGCCCTCCATCGCGGCACGCATGATCGAGGTGCCTTCCGGCACGGTGATGCTGCGCCCGTCGACGTTCAGCGTGACCTGCTTCTGCGCCTTCGATTGCGGGGTTCCGTAGTCGATCTCTTCGACGAGGGAGGGGAAGTCGGCCTTGATGTTCATCTGCCAGCTCCTATTCGGCAGCCACGCGCACGGGCGCGGGCTTGAAGTCGTCGGGGAAATGGGTGATCGAGCTCATCACGGGGTAGGGCGTGAAGCCGCCCAGCGCGCAGAGCGAGCCGAATTTCATCGTGTTGCAGAGGTCGGTGACCAGAGCGAGGTTCTTCTCCGGCTCGATGCCCGCGGCGAGTTTGTCGATGGTCTCGACACCGCGCGTCGAGCCGATGCGGCAGGGCGTGCACTTGCCGCAGCTTTCGATGGCGCAGAACTCCATGGCGAAGCGCGCCTGTTTCAGCATGTCGGCGGTGTCGTCGAACACCACGATACCGGCATGGCCGATCAGCCCGTCCTTGGCCGCGAAGGCTTCATAGTCGAATGGCGTGTCGAACAGCGCGCGCGGGAAATAGGCGCCGAGCGGTCCGCCGACCTGCACTGCCTTGACCGGCCGGCCGGTGGCCGTGCCGCCGCCGATCTCGTCGACGATCTCGCCAAGCGTCATACCGAAAGCGGCTTCGAACAGCCCTGCAAATTTGACATTGCCGGCGATCTGGACCGGGATCGTGCCGCGCGAGCGGCCCATGCCGAAATCCTTGTAGAAGGCCGCACCCTTGTCCATGATGACAGGCACAGAGGCTAGGCTGATGACGTTGTTGATCACCGTCGGCTTGCCGAACAGCCCCTTATGCGCAGGCAGAGGCGGCTTTGCGCGTACCATGCCGCGCTTGCCCTCGAGCGAATCGAGCAGCGCCGTCTCCTCGCCGCAGACATAGGCGCCGGCGCCGACCCGGATCTCCATGTCGAACGCGTGAGGGGAACCCAGCACGCTGGCGCCAAGAACGCCGGCCTTGCGGGCGATCTCGACGGCCTTGTTCATCGCCGCCACCGCATGCGGATATTCCGAGCGGACATAGACGAAGCCCTTGGTCGCGCCCGTGGCTAT
The DNA here is from genome assembly GCF_004022955.1 of Mesorhizobium sp. M7A.F.Ca.US.002.01.1.1. Taxonomy (NCBI): domain Bacteria; kingdom Pseudomonadati; phylum Pseudomonadota; class Alphaproteobacteria; order Hyphomicrobiales; family Phyllobacteriaceae; genus Mesorhizobium; species Mesorhizobium sp. M7A.F.Ca.US.002.01.1.1. The sequence continues at coordinate 16,378 of NZ_RZQE01000021.1, forward strand.
ACCGGCGATCGTCATGCCTTCGATCAGCACGAAGGGATCGCCCTCCATGATCATGCGGTCGGCGAAAGTGCCGGAGTCGCCTTCATCGGCGTTGCAGACGATGTATTTGCGGTCGCCTGCTGTATCGAGCACCGTCTTCCATTTGATGCCGGTCGGGAAGCCGGCGCCGCCGCGTCCGCGCAGGCCCGATTCGGTCACCTCTGCGACGATGGCGGCAGGCGTCAGCGCCAGCGCGTTCATCAGTCCATTCAACCCGCCATGTTTTTTGTAGGATTCGAGCGACAGCGGATCCGTGACGCCGCAGCGCGCGAAAGTCAGCCGCGTCTGCTTGGCCAGGAAGGGGATCTTGTCCGGCGCGCCCAGCCAGCGTTTATGATGGCCGCCGGTAAGGAAGCCGCTGTCGAACAGGCTTTTGACGTCGGACGGTTTGACCGGCCCGTAGGCGATGCGGCCGTTGGCTGTAGCGACTTCGACCATCGGTTCGAGGAAATAGGCGCCGCGCGAACCATTGCGCACGATCTTGGCCTCGATGCCGCGCTCGGCGAGTTCGCCGGCGATCGCCTTGGCGACCTTTTCGGCACCAAGCGCCAGCGCACCGGAATCGCCGGGAATGTAGATACGCGGGATCATGAGCGCACCTCTGCAACGATCTCGTCGAGCTTCTCGTCATCGAGCCGTCCGATCACCTCGCCATCGAGCATGGCGGCGGGCGAACAGGCGCACAGGCCGAGACAGTAGACCGGCTCCAGCGTCACCGAACCGTCGCGGGTCGTTTCATGAAAGCCGATGCCCAGCAGTTGCTTCAGCTTGGCGGCGATGGCATCCGACCCCATGGACTGGCAGGATTCCGCCTGGCAGAGCTTCAACACATGCCGGCCTGCCGGATGGCTTCGGTAATCGTGATAGAAGCTGACGACGCCGTGCACCTCGGCCCTGGAAATGTTCAGCGCCTCGGCGATGACCGGCAGCGCATCCTTGGGCACATGGCCGAACTCTTCCTGGATGCCGTGGAGGATCGGCAGCAAAGGGCCTTCGAGCCCCTTCATCTCCTGGATGATCGCGGCCGTGCGCGACGTAATCTCGGTACTTGCAGGCTGCATTGTCATGCAGCGCCCTCCCTATCGTAGCGACCCACGCATATCGGCCAAAAGCATCAAGCTGTTTTGGAACAACGACATGCGCGTGCCGCTTTATCGCTAAGTGCTTAAGAAACCAGAGAAAACCTCTGAAATCAATAAAGCGGTTTCGTTGTACGATAGAAATCTTCTATCGTTCCGTTTGACTAACCCTGTCTAGCGGAACGGTTGGCATGGAAATCGTCCGCCAGCGCCATTGCCTCGTCCAGCAGCGCCGAGACCAAAGGTGTGTGCGGTTCGCGCGGTGTCGCCACCAGGCCGACCGTGTGGCTGGCGTCTGGTTCGATGATTGGAATGGCCCGGATCGGTTCGGAAAAGCCGAATGTTTCCGCAAGGTTGAGCGGCATGATCGACGACCATTTGCCGGTGCGGATGTGCGAAAACAGCACGATCATCGAATTGGATTCCAGCGTCGGTCGCACCTGCACGCCGGCTTCGGCCAGATGCTGGTCGATGATGCGGCGGTTCTGCATGTCCGGCGTCAACAGGCACAGCGGCAGGCTTGAGAGCTCCGCCCATGTCACTTTGTCGCGGTCGGAATAGGGATTTCCCATCGCGGTGATCAGTTGGTAACGCTCGTCATAGAGCGGCACGCTGGTCACCCGCCCCAGCGGCTCGTTGTCGAGATAGGTGATGCCGGCATCGATGTCGAAATTGCCGAGCAGCGACAGCACCTCGATCGAGGTCCGCGACAGCACCGAAAAGGTGACGCCGGGATGCTTTTCGCGAAATGGCGTCGTCAGCCGCGGCAGCATGGCGAGCGCCGTCGGGATGGCGGCGATGCGGATACGGCCCGAAAGTCCGTGGCGCGCCGCGCGCATTTCCTCGCGCATGGTCCTGGTGTCGCCGACGATGCGGCGTGCCCACACCAGCACCTGTTTTCCCTCCGGCGTCAGCCCCTGGAAGCGTGAGCCGCGCAGAACCAGCATGACGCCAAGCTGGCCTTCCAACTGCTTGATGCCGGCCGACAGCGTCGGCTGCGTGACGCCGCACACCTCCGCCGCCCGGCCGAAATGCTCCTCCCTGGCGAGCGCGATGAAGAATTCCAGCTTGTCGATCATGTGATCTTTCCGGTCGTTCGCTGCAAGGTCGGGGAAATTGTGCTCTACCGCAAGCGCCACGCACAATTGCCCTGCATCCACACCTTTAAGCCGGCTACCTGTTTCCCGCGGCTGAATGCGGCGCTATGTGGATGAAACTGGGAGATCGACCATGCTGGGCTGGTTCCGCAAGCTTTTGCCGCGCGAAGATCGCTTCTTCGACCTGTTCGAACGACATTCCCGCACCGTGGTCGGCGGCGCCGAGGCGCTGGAGCAGCTTCTCCAGGGCAGGGATATCGATCTCTGGTGCCAGAAAATCATCGATCTCGAAGATGAGGCCGACCACATCACCGCGGAAGTCCTGCTGGCTGTACGGCGCTCCTTCATCACGCCTTTCGATCGCGGCGACATCAAGGACCTGATCCAGTCGATGGATGACGCCATCGATATGATGCACAAGACGGTCAAGACGGTGAAGCTGTTCGAGCGCAAGGAGTTCGATCCGCTGATGCAGGAAATGGGTGGCGTCATCGTCGCCGCCGCCAAGCTGGTGGCCGAGGCGATCCCGCTGCTCAACAAGGTCGCAACGCATACTGTGCGCCTCAACGCCATCGCCGAAGAGGTGATGCGCGTCGAAAGCCGGGCCGACGACCTGCACGAGCAAGGGCTGAAGGATCTCTTCAGGAAGCACGGCAGCAGCGATCCGATGGCCTATATGATCGGAAGCGAGATTTATGGCCAACTGGAAAAGGTGGTCGACCGCTTCGAGGACGTCGCCAACGAGATCAGCGGCATCGTCATTGAGAATGTCTAGGTGATGGAAGCAACCATTGCCTTTCCCGTGCTGGCCGGCCTCGTCGCCGTCGCACTGTTCTTCGACTTTCTCAACGGCCTGCACGACGCCGCCAATTCCATCGCCACCATCGTTTCCACCCGCGTGCTGCGGCCGCAATATGCGGTGCTGTGGGCGGCATTCTTCAATTTCATCGCCTTCATGTTCTTCGGCCTCCACGTTGCTGAGACCGTAGGCAAAGGCATCGTCGACGTCAGCATCGTCACCCCGGCGGTGATCTTTGCAGCCCTGGTCGGCGCCATCGTCTGGAACATCGTCACCTGGATCGCCGGCATCCCTTCGAGCAGCTCGCATGCGCTGATCGGCGGCCTGGTCGGCGCCGGTGTTGCGAAGGCAGGCGTGGGCGCCATCGTTTGGACCGGGCTTGGCAAGACGGTCGCGGCAATCGTCTTGTCGCCAGCGACGGGCTTTATCCTGGCGCTCGTCCTGGTTCTCGTCGTCTCGTGGCTCTTCGTGCGCCAGACGCCGTTTGCGGTCGACAGCACCTTCCGCGTCATGCAGTTCTTTTCCGCCTCGCTCTATTCCCTCGGGCACGGCGGCAATGACGCCCAGAAGACCATGGGCATCATCGCCGTGCTGCTCTATTCGCAAGGCATGCTCGGCGCGACTTTCTACGTGCCGCTGTGGGTGGTCCTCACTTGCCAGTCGGCACTGGCGCTCGGCACCCTGTTCGGCGGCTGGCGCATCGTCCACACCATGGGCTCGAAGATAACCCGGCTGAACCCGATGCAGGGTTTTTGCGCCGAAACCGGTGGGGCGATCACGCTGTTTGCGGCGACCTGGCTCGGCGTTCCCGTATCGACCACCCACACCATCACCGGCGCCATCATCGGCGTCGGCGCCGCCCGCCGCGTCTCGGCCGTGCGCTGGGGCATTGCCGGCAACATCGTCATCGCCTGGATCGTTACCTTGCCGGCCACCGCTTTGATTTCGGCGCTCACCTACCTCGCGGTTGGCCTGGCGAGGTGAGGTGAAGAAATCTACCTGTCCACAAGGTTCAGGATGTTGCCGTCTGGATCCTTGAACCAGGCAACCTTCATTCCGTAACCGACGTGGAGATCGCCCTCCAGCGTCAAGCCCGGCATCTGATAGTGCTCGAAGGCGACGCCCTTCGACTTCAGCTCCTTGACGATGTTGCCGATCTCGTCGCCAACCATCCAGGTCACCGCTGTCGCCTTGTTGGTTCCGGCAAATTGGGAATGATAGACGTTGAGGGTGGTATCGCCGCTTTTGTACACGATCAGTTCGCCCCCCTCATCCTGCACCTGTTTCAGGCCAAGCGTTCCTTCGTAGAAAGCCTTGGCCTTTGCCAGATCGCTTACCGCCAGATTTGCCGTTGCGTTGCTGTTTGCGAGCATAATCGCCTCCTTCTCGGCTTGTCGGTCCCGTGCTGGTCGTTGAAATAGGTCGCCGCGATCGTTTGGCGACTGTCGGCTGGATTGATTGCTGGCCGCATCGGCGCTCGCTTATCTGGAGGACGTTTGGCGCGGATGAAATCCGGCAGGACCCGCCGGTTTTTCAGGCACGCCATGACAGCCATTGCTCCACGGCTTGGTTCTGTCCGGAAACTGCATTATCTCAGGTGCAAGCTGCATCTCAGGCGCAAGCTGCGTAAGGAAAAACTGCCATGTCCGTCACCAAGGAAATCGTCACCGAGCGTCTGAAGACGGTCAACGGACCGGATTTCACCGGCAACATCGTCGACCTCGGCATGGTTTCGGAAATTTTCATCGCCGACGGGAAGGTCTTCTTCTCGATTACCGTTCCCGCCGCCCGCGCCCAGGAAATGGAGCCGCTGCGCGCCGCTGCCGAGCGTGTCGTCAAGGCGATCCCCGGTGTCGCCGGCGCCGTCGTCGCGCTGACGGCCGAGAAGAAGGGCGGCGGCATGGAGGCGCCGGTTCCGTCGCGCCCCGCACCCAGGCCCGTTCCGCCGGCTGCGCCCGCTGCCGCCGCGCCGCGTGCGGCTCCGCACGCGCCGGCCTCGCACAGCTCGGGCAAGCGTGGCGTACCCGGTATCGAGGGGATCATTGCCGTTGCTTCCGGCAAGGGCGGCGTCGGCAAGTCGACCACCGCCGTCAACATCGCGCTCGGCCTCGCCGCCAACGGCCTGCGCGTCGGCGTGCTCGATGCCGACATCTACGGCCCGTCCATGCCAAGGCTGCTCAACATCCACGGCCGGCCGCAGACCGTCGACGGCAAGATCCTGAAACCGATGGAGAATTACGGCCTGAAGGTGATGTCGATGGGTTTCCTCGTCGACGAGGAAACGCCGATGATCTGGCGTGGCCCGATGGTGATGTCGGCACTGACGCAGATGCTGCGTGAAGTCGAATGGGGCCGTCTCGACGTGCTCGTCGTCGACATGCCGCCCGGCACCGGCGACGCGCAGCTGACCATGGCCCAGCAGGTGCCGCTGGCTGGCGCCGTCATCGTCTCGACGCCGCAGGACTTGGCCCTGATCGACGCGCGAAAAGGCCTCAACATGTTCAAGAAGGTCGACGTGCCGCTGCTCGGCATCGTCGAGAACATGAGCTATTTCATCGCCCCGGACACCGGCAAGCGCTACGACATCTTCGGTCATGGCGGGGCGCGGCGCGAGGCCGAGCGCCTTGGCGTCGCCTTCCTCGGCGAGGTGCCGCTCGAGATGGGCATTCGCGAAAGCTCGGATGCCGGCACGCCGGTTGTCGTCTCCAAGCCCGACGGCGCCGAGGCGAAAATCTACCGCGACATCGCCTCGAAGGTCTGGGACCGGGTTAACGAAGAGCGTGGTGCTGCGGCAGCGGCGGTGCCGAGTATTGTTTTCGAGTAGCTTGTTCGGTAGCCGCCGCCGCTCTGCAGCCTAGGCCGCGCCGACCTTCTCGCCGAAACTGGAAAAAAACTGTCCGGCCAGTTTCTTCGAGGTCGATTCGATCAGCCGGCTGCCGAGTTGGGCGATCTTGCCGCCGACATCGGCCTTGGCCGCGTAGTTCAATATCGTGGCGTCGGGTCCATCTGCCGTCAGCGTCACGTCGGCGCCACCCTTGGCGAAGCCTGCAATGCCGCCCTTGCCTTCGCCCTGGATGGTGTAGGAGTGCGGCGGCTTCAGGTTCTTCAGCGTCACTTCGCCGTTGAACGTCGCCTTGATCGGTCCGATCTTCACCACCACGGTTGCCGCCATCTCGGTCGGCGACTTCATCTCCAGGCTCTGGCAACCGGGAATGGTCGCCTTCAAGACCTCGGGATCGTTCAGCGCTTCCCACACTTTTTGCAGCGGTGCGGCAATGCGCTCCTCGCCTTCGATCACCAAAGCCATGAAAACCTCCCGGACAAGACTGTCCGAACCCGTAACGCACGGCTTAGTGCGTGTCTATCGCACCAAAGTCCGGTTGCGACCGCACGCCCTCTTGCCTGCTCCCGCGCGTTGCCATATCGATTTGTCTTACAAATACGGAGACCATGATGGCAGGCGCCCCCACCCATAAGAAAAAATTTCGCTCGCAGGAGTGGTTCGACAATCCCGACAATCCGGGCATGACGGCTCTCTATCTCGAGCGCTATCTCAATTACGGCCTGACGCGCGCCGAACTGATGTCCGGCAAGCCGCTGATCGGCATCGCCCAGACCGGCTCGGATCTGTCGCCCTGCAACCGTCATCATATCGAACTGGCCAAGCGTGTGCGCGAAGGCATCGTCTCGATGGGCGGTATTCCGTTCGAGTTCCCCTGCCATCCGATCCAGGAGACCGGCAAGCGCCCGACCGCAGCGCTCGACCGCAACCTTGCCTATCTCAGCCTGGTCGAGGTGCTTTACGGCTACCCGCTCGATGGCGTCGTGCTGACCATCGGTTGCGACAAGACGACGCCGGCGCTGCTGATGGCAGCGGCCACCGTCAACATTCCGGCGATCGCGCTGTCGGTCGGGCCGATGCTCAATGGCTGGCACAAGGGCAAGCGCACCGGCTCCGGTACCATCGTCTGGGAATCACGCCAGCGCCTGTCGGCCGGCGAGATCGATTATGACGAGTTCATGGACATCGTCGCCTCGTCGGCGCCGTCCACCGGCTATTGCAACACCATGGGCACCGCCACCACGATGAACTCGCTGGCCGAGGCGCTTGGCATGCAGTTGCCGGGCTCGGCCGCCATTCCCGCGCCCTACCGCGAGCGTGGCCAGATTTCCTATGAGACCGGAAAACGCATCGTCGAGATGGTGCATGAGGATCTGAAGCCGTCCGACATCATGACGAGAGAGGCTTTCGAGAACGCCATCGTCGTCAATTCGGCCATTGGCGGCTCGACCAACGCGCCGATCCATCTCAACGCCATCGCCCGCCACCTTGGGGTCAAGCTCGACAATGACGACTGGCAGACGGTCGGCCTCAATGTGCCGCTGCTGGTCAATTTGCAGCCGACGGGCGAATATCTTGGCGAGGACTACCATCATGCCGGCGGCGTGCCGGCGGTCATTGCCGAACTGATGAAGGGCGACCTGTTGCCGCATCCCGGCGCACGCACCGTCAACGGCAAGTCGATCGGCGAGAATAGCGAGGGCGTCGCCAACGAAAACCCCGACGTCATCCGCTCTGTCGCCAAGCCGCTGAAGGCCAATGCCGGCTTCATCAATCTTCGGGGCAATCTGTTCGATTCGGCGATCATGAAGACCAGCGGCATCTCGCCCGAGTTTCGCGAGCGCTATCTGTCCAATCCTAGGGATCCCGAGGCTTTCGAAGGCAACGCCATGGTTTTCGACGGGCCGGAGGATTACCACGCCCGCATCGACGACCCGGCGCAAGGCATCGACGAACACACCATCCTGTTCATGCGCGGCGCCGGCCCGGTCGGCTATCCCGGCGGTGCCGAGGTCGTCAACATGCAGCCGCCGGCCTATCTCATCAAGAAGGGCATCCACGCGCTCGCCTGCATCGGGGACGGCCGCCAGTCGGGCACGTCGGGTTCGCCGTCGATCCTCAACGCCTCGCCGGAAGCGGCGATCGGCGGCGGACTGGCGCTGCTCAAGACGGGCGACCGGGTCCGCATCGACTTGCGCAAGGGCACGGCCGACATCCTCGTCACCGACGACGAGATCACCCGGCGCCGCGCCGAACTGCAGAACAATGGCGGCTTCCACTATCCCGAGCACCAGACGCCCTGGCAGGAGATCCAGCGCGGTATGGTCGCGCAGTTTTCGGAGGGAATGGTGCTGAAGCCGGCGGTGAAATACCAGGATGTCGCGCACACCAGCGGTGTCCCCAGGGACAATCATTGATTCTGGATCGACGGATGGCGGCTTGATCAAATCAGGCCGCCATCGGTTTTCCGGTCAGCGTGTTGCATCGCGGCCGGGTAGGTCGAGAACGGCCACCGTCCTTGACAAGCGCGCCCAACAAATCCACCATCATGACAAGGGGTGCATCGCGACGACCCCGTGAGGCGTCAGCCCAACGTTCGCGTCCAAGCTTCTCTTTTCAGGAGGTGGACGCCATGCCGTCAACAACCGCTATCACCGTACCGCAATTGTCCCGGCTCATAGGTCTGCCGGGCGCCCCAGTCATTGTCGATGTTCGCATAGATGAAGATTTCGACGCCGATCCGCGGCTGTTGCCGGCGTCGTGCCGTCGCGATTTCAAAACCGTTTCAACCTGGGCGGCCACGTTCGCCGGCAAGCCGGTGGCCGTCGTTTGCCAGAGGGGGCAAAAGCTCTCGCAAGGCGTGGCCGCATGGCTGCGCCATGAGGGGATATCAGCTGAATCTCTCGAAGGCGGGTTTGATGCCTGGCGCGATGCCGGAGGGCTTTTGGCCCGCACCGCCAAGATGCCGCCACGCAATGAAAAGGGCGCCACCGTCTGGGTGACGCGATCGCGCCCGAAGGTCGACCGCATCGCTTGCCCGTGGCTGATCCGGCGTTTCGTCGACCCCGACGCGGTGTTCCTGTTCGTCGAACCCGCTGAAGTGTTGGCTGTTGCCGACCGCTTTCAGGCCGTGCCGTTCGACATCGACAATGTGTTTTGGAGCCATCGCGGCGAGCGCTGCACCTTCGACACGATGATCGAGGAGTTCGGGCTGGAATCCGTGGCGCTCGATCGCCTCGCTGCAATCGTGCGGGCGGCCGACACTGCAAGCCTCGACCTGGTGCCTCAGGCGGCCGGCTTTCTGGCTGCCTCGCTTGGTTTGTCGCGTATGTACCGCGACGATCTGGAACAACTGGAAGCAGGCATGCTGCTCTACGACGCGTTCTTCCGCTGGTGTCGCGACGCCACCGAAGAAACGCACAACTGGCCGGCTGCGGGTAAGCCGTCGTGACCGCTCTTGTCCCGGACAATAAGGCGGGAACCGTCCCGGTGCCGGCTGCACCGACCTTCACCGAGGCCGTGAAGGTCTGGGCGAAAATCGGATTGCTCAGCTTTGGCGGTCCGGCCGGGCAGATCGCGCTGATGCACAAGGAACTGGTCGAGGAGCGGCGCTGGATCGGTGAGCGGCGTTTCCTGCACGCGCTGAACTACTGCATGCTGCTGCCTGGCCCGGAAGCCCAGCAACTCGCCATCTACATCGGTTGGCTGCTGCACAGGACGGCCGGCGGCCTTGTCGCCGGCATCCTGTTCGTCTTGCCGGGCGCGCTCGTCATGCTCGCCTTGAGCAGCCTCTACGTCCTCTATGGCGACGTGCCGCTTGTCGCGGCGCTATTTTTCGGGGTCAAGGCGGCTGTGCTTGCCATCGTCGTCGAGGCGGTGGTCCGGATCAGCCGGCGTGCCCTCAAGAACCGGGTCATGGTGTCGATCGCGGTCGCGGCGTTCATCGCCATCTATGCGTTGAATGTGCCCTTTCCGCTCATCGTCCTGCTAGCCGGCCTGACGGGATGGCTGGGGGATCGCATTGCTCCCGCCCTGTTTTCCGGCTCGGCCCATGGCAAGGACGATGTTGCCGACTTCAAGGGAGCGGTCGACCTGATGTTCGAGCGTGGCGAACTGGCCCATGTCAAACCGACCAGATGGCATGCACCGCGCACCGTCGCCATCTGGCTGCCGCTCTGGCTCGGGCCTGTTCTTTTGATCTGGTGGTTCACCGGCTCTGCAAGCGTCTGGACCGAGATAGGCCGGTTCTTCAGTCTCATGGCTGTCGTCACCTTCGGTGGCGCCTATGCGGTCCTCGCTTATGTCGCACAGGCAGCCGTCCAGTCCTTCGGCTGGCTGGCGCCGGGTGAAATGGTCGATGGCCTTGGGCTCGCCGAAACGACGCCAGGGCCGCTCATCCTGGTGCTGCAGTTCGTCGGCTTCATCGCCGCGTTCCGCCATTCCGGCTCGCTGGACCCGTTGGTTGCCGGATCGCTGGGGGCTTTGCTCACTCTGTGGGTGACGTTCACGCCTTGCTTCTTCTGGATATTCCTCGGTGCGCCCTACATCGAGGCCTTGCGCGGCAACAAGGCACTGTCGGCCGCACTGGGCGCGATCACCGCCGCCGTTGTCGGGGTAATTATGAATCTGGCCCTATGGTTTGCCTTGCACGTCATCTTCCGTGAGGTGCACGCGACGGGCCTTGGCATGAACGTGCCGGTGCCTTCGTCGATCGACTGGCGCGCGGCCTTGCTTTCCGTGGCCGCCATGGTCGCCATCCTGAAGCTGAAAGTCGGCATGCTGCCGACACTCGCGCTATCCGCCCTTGCAGGGATCTTGCTGGCGGCGGCTGGTTAGACAGCACCGCCTTTGCAATCCGCTTGCCCACCACCTAAGTGGGCTGGAAATGGAAGGAAACATCATGGCCGGACGGCGATCTTCCCTCGGCTTCCTCGGAGTGTTCGGCCGTTCGGGCGACTTGAGGCAGCTCGACGATGCATTGCGCGGCGCCGATCTGCATCCAGCCCTTGTGCCGGAGGGCGTGAAGCTTACCCTCGTCAATCTCATGAAGGATCGCTGGCCCGACGAGCCGCCACCGGGCACCTATGCGTCGGTGGCACAATTATGCAGCTATTGCATCGCGGGTCCCGAAACCTTCGAGCAAGCCAATGGCCATGAGCGGGCGCTGGGAGCCGAGCGCCGCATCGAGGCGGCGCTTGAAGCCGGTGACAGCCTCGACGCGCAGATCGTGCTGATGACGCTGCATGCCAAGCTCATCAACCCCGAAGTCGTCGACCGATACGGGCTCAGCGCGGAATGACGCGAAAGGCAAGATCTGCCTGATTCTCCTAGAGCAATTCTAGGAAAAGTGTGAGCGGTTTTCCGTCTAGAATTGCGTCAAAACAAAGAGTTAGAGCAGATCGCCGTTTCCGTGAAACGGTGAATGCTCTAAGGCAGCCGAGCCGTTCAGGCCCGGCTGATCTCCTCGAGATACCAGCCGATGTAGCGCAGTTCGTTGTATTCCATCGGCGCGATAGGTCCGGGCACGAAATAGTGCGAGCGCACGCCGCGCGCGGTGTGCTCGATGATCTTCTTGTCCTCTTCGGTGGTGATCTTCCACAGCCAGGTCAGCTTCTCCAGATCGTAATCCTGGCCCTCGACCGCGTCGCCGCGCACCAGCCAGATCAGCTCCATCTCGCAGGTGCCAGCCGTTTTCGGGATGAAGCGGTAGATCATGCCGTGATCGGGATAGCATACGAGGAAGGTCGTGCCGCCGAGATGGATGGAAGTGACGCCACCGTCATAGTCGGAGAAGCGTCCCATCAGCGGGGCCACCGGCGATCCATCCTGGCTGCCGCTCGAAACGCCGTCATAGAGCGCATAGCGGAAGGTGTGGATTGCTTCCTGGCCGGCCGCCGAGTTCTGCCAGCGGTTGGCGCTGCCGATCTCGATGCCGAGCGCGCAGGTGCGTTGCTCCATCGCCGCATTGAGCTGCTCGATCATTTCTGCCGGCTTTTCCAGCGCATGCGTCTGCGAATATTCCGGATGCGCCGGCCCGCAATGGTAACATTCGACATAGTTCTCGACGGCGAGCTTCCAGTTGGCGTCGAGCGGATAGGACTGACGATACGCAACCTTGGCGTCGCCCCAGCCATACTGGCCGCAGCTCGTTCGCAGCGACTGTTCGATAGGATCGAAATCGAGCGGCGTCTCGGCGAAGGAAATGAAGACCAGACCGGATGCGACGCGGGCATGAAGCTTCTTCAGGCCGTGCGCCGTGCGGTCGAAATCCTTCGGCATCAGGCGGGCAGCGCGCAACGATCCGTCATTGGAATAGGCCCAGGCGTGGTAGGGGCACACGAACATCTTCGCGTTGCCCTTCTGCTTGGTGCAGACCTCGGCGCCGCGGTGGCGACAGACGTTGAGCATGGCATGCACGGTGCCATCCATGCCGCGTGTCAGGATGACCGCCTCGTCGCCCAGTTTGAACAGCTCGAAATCGCCGGGGTTCGGGATAACGCTGGCGTGGGCCAGGCAATGCCAGTGGCGGCGAAAGACCCGTTCCATGTCGCGCTCGAAGATCGCCGGGTCATGATAGAAGGCACGCACCAGGCCGTGGCCTGGCCGATGAGATGCCACCAGCCGATCGATCGCGTCGCCGTCGGTGGGGGCTTGCTGGATAGGATGCACACTCATTTGTCGTTCTGCCCGATGGTTGGTCGTGTATGGCTGTATGGCTGCACGAGACTTGTCTCCGGTCAGCCGCCCATATGCGTGCGCGGCAGGTGGATCAGGTTGCCGAAACGGGCACGCAATCTGTCGTCGACCTGTTTTGGCACATGGCGCGGAAATCGTTCGGCAAGAATGCGCTTCTTCTCGGTGATCGCACGCAGCAATATATCAGGCCGGCCTTTTTCGTTCCATTCCTTCGGCGAGGAACGATCGCCGAGGGCAGGATAGAAGTGCTCGGTCTGCATCAGCTTGAGCGTTTGTTCGTTGTCGAGATAGTGGCCCGGACCCTTGAGGCAGACCTCCGCGATGCTGTCGATCGACAGGGCCTCGTCAGTCACGTCGATGCCACGCGCGCAGCCCAGGCAATGACCGAGCATGTCGTTGTCGATGACCAGGCTCTCCAGGCAGAAGCCGAGCAGCGAGGCATGCATGCCGGCCGCCTCATAGACGAGGTTGAGGCCGGAGAGGCCGGCCATCACATTGGTGATGCCCTTTTCGTAGCCGGACTGAATGTCGGGCAATTTCGAATCCGTCATGCCGGCGGCGGAGCCACCGGGCAGGTCGTAGAATTGCGCCATCTGGGCACAGGCCGCCGTTGCCACCGACTGCTCGGCCGACCCGCCGGCCATGGCGCCGGTGCGCAGGTCGGACATGAACGGCCATGCGCCGAAGATCGCCGGATGGCCGGGCTTGAGCGCGTTGACATAGACCAGGCCGGCCAGCACTTCGGCCACTGCCTGCACGACGGCGCCGGCCATCGCCGCGGGTGCCGTCGTGCCGGACTGGCCGGTCGACAGCAGCAGGATCGGGATGCCGCCTTCGACGCAGGCCTCAAGCACGCCGCACGCATCCTCGGCGAACCTCATCGGCGGCACGACGAATGAATTGGAGTTGGAAACGAATGGCCGGGCGCGGAAATTCTCCTCGCCTCCGGCGATGGCGTACAGCATTTCAAGTGCAGGCTTCACGTTCTCACGCACCGTGAAGGATGTTCCGACGTGCTTCGATGTTCCCATCACACAGGCATAAAGCGTGTTGAAATCCATCTCGAGCGGATCGGCGATGTCGCGCGCCACCATCGGCCGCTGGAAGAAATGAATGTTGTCCAGCCCGTCGACGATGCGGGCGGCATCATAAATATCCTGCAGCTTGGATTCGCGGTACTCACGCTTCTCCAGATCCACCAGGTGCACGGCGATGCCTGCCGTGCCGTAGTGCACGCGCTTGCCCTGGACCACCATGTCGTGCCTGGGGTCCTGGCCATGAAGCGTGAAATGTCGTGCCGCCCGCTTGATGGTGTCGAGCACGAGCGCGCGCGGAAAGCGGACCCGGCCATCGTCGCCATGGATCGCCCCCACCTTGGTCAGCACCTTTATGCAGGAAGGAATGGCGTTGGCGAAACCCACTGTCTCCAGAAGCGTCAGTACGCCTTCGTGGATACGCTCGCGGTCATCCCCGCGAAGCGGCCCGTAGCCGCCGCCCTCGATGGCCTTGTGCTGTGGTCTGGTATCCTCCACCAGGGGAGATGATCGCATGGCATGTCCTGTTTCGCGAAGACCGGAGCGTTGTGGACGACGGTTCGCCGGCGTGTCCTGCTGTTCGACAGCCACTGGCATGGAGCACTCCAACTTCGTCGGCAGGAACTCGTGGCGGTTGGTCCACCATCGGCCTGCTTCTTCCCCTGATGACGCCGACTATGCCGCCGGCACTGGCCCATCCTATGGGCCAGCTGGCTCAGTTCCATGTGCCAGAACTAAAATACCGGAGCCGCTGCGAGCGGCTCCGGTCACGAGAGGTCGATGATGGATCAGGC
>NZ_RZQE01000220.1:0-9452 GCF_004022955.1 Mesorhizobium sp. M7A.F.Ca.US.002.01.1.1
GAGATGCGCGGTCGCGGGATTGCGCTCGGCATCGGGGTTGCGGATGCGTTCGGCGCCGCGGGCGATCTTGTCAAGCGCCGATGCCAGCCAGAGCGGGTGTCCACAGATTTCGGCGCCACGTCGGTCGGCCTCGTATTCGCGGGTGCGGCTGACCGCCATCTGCACGACCATCGCGGCAAAGGGCGCTACGATCATCGCCGCCAGCACGCCGACAAAGCCGAACGGATTGTTGTCGCGATTGCCACTGAAAAAGAAGGCGAAATTGCCGAGCATCGAAATGGCACCGGCAAAGGTGGCGACGATCGTCATGGTCAGCGTGTCGCGGTGCTGCACATGGGCGAGTTCGTGCGCCATGACGGCTGCGACCTCTTCAGGCGTCAGCGCCTGCAACAGGCCGGTGGAGGCAGCGACCGCCGCGTTCTGCGGGTTGCGGCCGGTGGCAAAGGCGTTCGGCTGCGGATTGTCGATCAGGTAGGTCTTCGGCATGGGCAGGCCGGCCTGTTTGGCGAGCGACTGGACGATGGCGTAATATTCGGGCGCGTTCTTCTCGTCGACCTCGACGGCACGGTTCATCGACAGCACCATCTTGTCGGCATTCCAGTAGCTGAACAGATTGGTGCCGGCGGCGATCAGCAGCGCGATCATCATGCCGCCGGTTCCGCCGATCAAAAAGCCGACGCCCATGAACAGCGCGGTCATCGCGGCAAGAAGCATGGCGGTGCGAAGTGTGTTCATCGTCTGCTCCTGTCCAGGTGATAGCGAAAAGGGGTCGATCCGCTTGGTCTCATCGCTATATGATGGGAAACACCAGTTCCCGTTTCAATCCGCTGGAAATATCGCATGAACGACGAAGCCAGTAAAACCGATGCCGAGCTTGCCCATGATGTCGAGCCAAAGGCGCTGACGCCGGAAGCCAGACGTGCGCTCGCGGAAGCCGAAGCAAGGCGTGCAAAGTACCTGGAAAAGGAAGCCTCGGCGCCGAAGGAAATCGGCGGCCGCGGCGGCAAGGAGCCCGGCCGCTACGGCGACTGGGAGGTAAAGGGCCTGACCAGCGATTTCTAGACGCCGCCTAGGCGGCGTTGCGCT
Source organism: Mesorhizobium sp. M7A.F.Ca.US.002.01.1.1 (assembly GCF_004022955.1). Lineage (NCBI taxonomy): Bacteria > Pseudomonadati > Pseudomonadota > Alphaproteobacteria > Hyphomicrobiales > Phyllobacteriaceae > Mesorhizobium > Mesorhizobium sp. M7A.F.Ca.US.002.01.1.1. The sequence continues at coordinate 1,087 of NZ_RZQE01000220.1, forward strand.
GCGGCTCGAGCGCGATCCAGCCACGCTCGTCGACGGTGATGCCCACCATGTCGTAGCCCGCGATCGCGGCGTGTTGCGTTGGCAAGGGGTGCTTGTGCGTGGCGCTGATGACCATGACCGCCGCGCCCGCCGCTTCGGCTGCCGCTATGCCGGCCGGGGCATCCTCGAACACGAGGCAGTCGCGCGCGTCGAAGCCGAGCCGTTCCGCGCCAAGCCGGAAGCAATCGGGCGCCGGCTTGCCGCGGGAGACATCTTCCGCTGCGACGATGACGGCCGGGACGGGGATGCCCGCGGCCTTCATGCGCAACAGCGCCAGCTCACGTGGGGCGGAGGTTACGATCGCCCAGCGTTCGGGCGGCAGCGAATCGAGAAATGCCACGGCGCCGGCGATCTGGATAATGCCTTCGAGATCGGCCGCCTCGGCCTTCAGCAGCAGATCAGCCTCGTGTGCCGGGTCGACGCCCGGCAGCGCCAGGCCGGTGATGGTCTCGATCGCGCGTACGCCATGGATCGTCGGCAGGAAGGCAGCGACGTCGAGGCCCTGGCGGCGTGCCCAATCGCTCCACACCCGTTCCGCCGAGGCGATGGAATTGATGAGCGTGCCGTCCATGTCGAAGAGGAAGGCCGCGAATTTTCTGCTTGAATACATGATTTTCCTTGAGTCCGGGGAGCGCTGGTGGGGTTGCCGAACCTAACGTCTCGACCGCGGCAGGGGAAGACACGGGGTGGGCTTTTCGATCGGCCCAGGGAACCACGGTATCCTCCGGGCGTTTGGGAAGGACTGCTTCTCACAAGATCGAAGGGGGGACCAACGATGCTGATCCGGCTCGGCTATGAAATCGCCATCGAATGCGTAGCCGCCACGCCGGTGATTTCAGTGCTCGAGATCCATCGGGACAGGCAGGCTGATATCAAGCGGCAGACGCGGGTGCTGACCTCGCCCGCGGTGCCGACAAGGCTGTACCACGATCTGCATGGCAATGCCTGCCGGCGCTTCACAGCGCCCGCCGGTGGTTTTCGCATCCTGTACGACGCGGTCGTCGAGGACAGCGGCGAGACGGACGAGGTAAACACGCTGGCCAGGGAAGTGCCGGTGGCGGACCTGCCGGACGAAGTTCTCGGTTATCTCCTGGGCAGCCGCTATTGCGAGACGGATCATCTGAGCAGCCTGGCCTGGCAGCTCTTCGGCGACATTCCGTCCGGTTGGGCGCGCGTGCAGGCTATCGTCGACTATGTCCACAACCGGCTGTCGTTCGGCTATGGCTATGCGCGCTCGACCCGCACGGCGGCTCAGGCGCATGAGGAACGCGTCGGGGTCTGCCGCGACTTCGCTCATCTGGCGATCACGCTTTGCCGCTGCATGAATATTCCGGCACGCTATGTGAACGGCTATCTCGGTGATATCGGCGTGCCAGCCGATCCGGCACCGATGGACTTTTCGGCGTGGCTGGAAGTGTTCCTCGACGGCAAATGGTACACGTTCGATCCTCGCCACAACACGCCAAGAATCGGCCGCATCGTCATCGCCCGCGGCCGCGACGCCACCGACGTGCCGCTGCTGCATAGTTTCGGCGCCCACCGGCTCAGCCTGTTCAAGGTATGGACCTATGAACAGGAAGGCAATCTGTTCAACCCGCCCTACCACGGTATCGACAGGACCGTCGGCGCACAGATGCTGGCCTAACGGTATGTCGATTCAGGTGAGGCCGGTCTGCAAATGACGGCTTTCTGCGCTTCCGGTGCTCACGGACCAAATGTCCGCTCCGCTCCGGTTCTCGAAAGCCATCATTTTCGACCTGGCCTGACCTGAATCTCAACACCCCTTGAGGCGCGGCCAAAAGCGGCCCTGGTTTTCAAACGTGATGGCGCTTTGGTCTTTCGACGGCCGGAGGCGTTGGATCCGATCATTTCGCGCCTTGCAGTCTCGGGACAACTGGCCCGCTTCGGCACACGGACCCTGTCCCGCAACAGGACGTCATCGGGATTCCGTGATTGCTTCGTCTTGAGCATGGTAACCGGCTCGTAAACGCAGCCGCGGCCGCGCTTTTCTGTTTACCAGTCATTCACCTTTGCGGAGCTTGAAGCCGAACAAAAACAATGATTTGGCGGCAAGCGGCCGGCCTTCTGCCAGCCAGCGGCGTCATCCGGCGGGAATCCTGCATTGCCCTGTCCGCGGCGACGAGGCCGAGGCGAATGGAGGCTGTAGGATGCGGAATTACGGGGGTCTTGTTCACGCGGTCGGCGGGTTCGCCAGGGATCGCGGTGGAAATTTCGCAATCCTGTTCGGCCTCAGCGCCTCGGTCTTGGCGCTGGCTGTTGGCTTCTCGGTCAACGTATCGCAGCTCTACAATGCCAGATCGAGCCTCCAAGGCGTCGTCGACGCCGCGGTCACATCGACGGCACGCGACCTAACGACCGGCGCCATCAAGGAAGCCGATGCCAACAAATCGGTGCAAGCCTTTCTCGACGCCAACAGCCAGGCAGGCATTCTGCAGGCCGACCAGATCGTACTCGACAGGCTGATCGTCAACAGGACCGCCAAGACGGTCCAGGCTGACGCCCATGTCGATGTCGGGCTGTATTTCCCGATTTTTGGCACGGGCGACATGAAACGCGTCGCCGCCTCCACGACGGCGCTCTATTCGGACAAGACCGTCGAAGTGGCGATGATGCTCGACATAACGGGGTCGATGGCCAAGCGCGGCAAGGTCGACAAAATCGGCGATCTGAAAACAGCTGCAAAAAACGCCGTCCAGACGATGCTGCAGAAACAGGATCCGCAGAACCCCCGCATCCGCGTCGCGATTGTGCCTTATGCATCTGGCGTCAACGCCGGCAAGCTGGCGGAAAACATCTATGCCGAGAAGCAAGGCAGCTCTGAGCTCCCACCCATCGCTGGCAGTCCGCTTCTCGTCGCCAAGACAGGCAAAAATCTGCTGCCGTCCTTCAGCGACTACATCTCCATGGTCGGCGCGGCGATGCCACGCCCCGACAATTGCGCCACCGAGCGCAAGGACAAGAACGGCAACGCGGATATGAGCGCCGACGGCCCGGATACTGTTCGCACCGACGGGAACGGCAAGAAATACTATGCTCTGGTCAACCGGGACGATCATCTCGGTGACGGGGACATGAACAGGTGCCCTGATGCCAAAGTGATCCCGCTGACCGCCGATTCCGATGCCTTGCTTGAATCGATCGAGGACTTCCGGGCCAATGGGTTTACGGCCGGCGCGATCGCCATTCAGTGGACCTATTATATGCTGTCGCCGCAATGGCGCACTGCGATCAGGAATGCCGGTCTTGGCAAGGGTGCCTCGGATGCCGATCCGAAGAAGATCGCCAAGGTCGCGATCCTGATGACCGATGGCCAGTTCAATACCGCCTTCGCCGGTGCTGGGGACAGCTACAACAGGCAGGGCACCCTTGCGCGCGGCAACGCCGAAACGCTGTGCGACAACATGAAAAACGACGGCATCGAGATTTTCACCATCGGCTTCGATCTGGACGACAAGGATATGTCGACAACCGAGCGGGACCAGGCAAAGGCGGTGCTGAAGGATTGTTCGTCGAAGGATACCTCCGGCGCCAAGAGGCATTTCTTCGACGTGTCCACCGGAGCCGAATTGGACAACGCCTTTCAGGAAATCATTCGCAACACCGAAAAGGTCGCATTGACCCAGTAGTCTAGTCCGCAAACGGAAAAGGCCGCCGCTTCTTTCGAAGCTGGCGGCCTTCCGTGTTTCCGTCCGTGGCGCGGCCCATGGCGATGACCTATCAGGTCAGCCGCCGCGCATTTCGCGCCTTAACGGGAAGACTGCTTCCCGAAAGTGCAATCCGCTGAGGCCACGTTCTGGAAAACGAAATCACTCGACATCGGATCACCTCCTTTCGATTTGTTGAACACATACTCATGATGGGGTGCATTGCAGCAAAAGACAAGGTGCAGGTCTGAAATTAACCAACGGGCGGGCCTGGTGCGGGCCGGCTTGCGATTGCCAGGCCGACCGGGCAAACTTCTGCCCCTGAGCCAGCATTCGGAGGAATCGCATGGAGGCAGCCGAAAAGGCCGCTCGCATCGTTCGAACGGTGATCGAGACATTGAAGCCGGGTTTTGCGGTCAGGCTGTGGACCGGGGAGCGGATCGGCCCCGCCACTGGTCCGGTGCTCACCATCAACGACCAGGACATCGTCTGGCAGATCGTGAAGCGACCGTCCCTGTCGACGCTGATCGAGATGTGGATTTCCAAAACGATCGACATCGAAGACGGGACGATCTTCGATTTTTATGCCCTGCCGTCGCAAGGCAAGCTCAGAACCAAGCTCAAGTCGCTGCCGAAAATGGCGATCCTGCGCGACCTGCCTTCCGTGCTTTTGGCACGCAAGCAGATGAGCGCGCGGACCGATCTGTCCGGGCGCAATCCCTATGTCAGCGGTTCGAGCCAGGAGGCGATCCAGCATCACTATGACATCTCGAACGCCTTCTACCGGCTCTTTCTCGACGAGCGCATGGTCTATAGCTGCGGCTACTTCAAGGATTTCGCCAATGGCATCGACGAGGCCCAGGTCGACAAGCTCGACCACATCTGCCGCAAGCTCCGGCTGAAACCGGGCGAACGACTGCTCGACATCGGTTGCGGCTGGGGCGCCATGCTGATCCATGCGGCGAAGAACTACGGCGTCGTCGGCCACGGTGTGTCGCTGTCGCAGGCGCAGACCGAGCTGGCCCGCGAACGCATTCGCGCCGAGGGGCTGGAGGACCGCATCACCATCGAGATCAAATCCTATGCGGAACTCACCGGCAGCTTCGACAAGATTTCGTCGATCGGCATGTTCGAACATCTCGGGCTCGCCAACCATGCGACTTATTTCAAGACCATTCATCGCCTGCTGAAGCCGGGCGGCATCTATCTGCACCACGCCATCACCCGGCGCAGCAAGGGCGACATCAAGAAGACCTTGCGCAAAGGGCCGGAGTTCAAGGCGCTGCTCAAATATATCTTTCCCGGCGGCGAACTCGACACCATCGGCATGACAACAGGCAATCTCGAGGCGCATGGTTTTCTCGTCTACGATGTCGAGAACCTGCGCGAGCACTATGCCCGCACCTGCAGGCTGTGGGCGGAGCGACTCAACGAAAGGTTCGACGAGGCTATCGCCGAGGTGGGCGAGGCCAGGGCGCGGCTATGGCTGCTTTACCTGACGGGCTGTTCGATTACCTTCGAGCGCGCATCGGCACAGATTTTCCAGACCGTCGTGACCAAGCGCGCGCGCGGTCCAAGCGGCCTGCCGCCGACACGGGCGGATCTGTATCGATAGCTTACAGGAAGCGCATCGCGTCGCCGACTTCGACGCGCGCCGGCCTGTCGACCGTGCAATAGACGCCGAGGTTGTGGGCGTTGTGGCGGACCAGGTTGCGCAGGATTGCCGGATCATGGTCGAAGCCATCCTGGGCGACGATGATGAAACCGCAGCGGCGGCAGGGTTCCGAGATGGTCAGCAGGAGATCGCCGACGGCAAGCTTGCGGCCGATCCATTCCGTTTCGGGAAACGAGCCTTCGATCGCCGCCATGTCGACAACGATGTTGGGGCGGAAGCGGCGCGGGTCGGCGACCCCTTCCGGGTGCAATGCTTTCAGGCGTGCCAGCGAAGCCGTGGTCAACAGATGAATCGACGCCTTGCGGTAGCGCTCCGCGGTCAGCGGGCCGGCATAGTCAGGCCCGGCATTCTCGCGGCGAAACGGACGGAGCGAGGCCTCGAAGCCGAGATAGGCCGACACCGCGCGGTCGCTCTCGATGCTTGGCGCGGCCAGCCAGTCGCCCTCGGGAACGGCAATCTCGAGTTCCAGGGTCGGCGACAGCCGGGTGCGGATGCGCGGCACCTTGTGCCATTTCGCGTCGCGGTCCGGTCGTGCGATCTCGTTGTCGGACACGTCGACAAGGCCGAACAGGCGGTCGCCGTCGATGCTCTCGACGTCGACCGAGATTGTTTTCAGGCGCTCGCCGGCAAGCGAACTCGCCGGATAGCGCCAGAGTTCGCTGACAGTGCCCAGCGCGGCCTGCATCAGCTCTTCTTGTTCTGCCGGTTGGCGACCAGATCATCGACGACGGCCGGGTCGGCCAGCGTCGAGGTGTCACCCAGGGCAGAAAAATCGTCCTCGGCGATCTTGCGCAGGATGCGACGCATGATCTTGCCGGAACGCGTCTTCGGCAGGCCCGGCGCGAACTGGATCTTGTCGGGCGAAGCGATGGCGCCGATCTCCTTGCGGACATGGGCAACAAGCTCCTTGCGCAGCTCTTCGGTGGGTTCGGCACCCTTCATCAAGGTGACGTAGCTGTAGATACCCTGGCCCTTGATGTCGTGGGGATAGCCCACGACCGCGGCCTCGGAAACCTTCTCATGGCTGACCAGCGCCGATTCGACTTCGGCCGTGCCCATGCGGTGGCCGGAAACGTTGATGACGTCGTCGACGCGGCCGGTGATCCAGTAATAGCCGTCGGCGTCGCGGCGGCAGCCGTCACCGGTGAAGTACTTGCCCTTGTAGGTCGAAAAATAGGTCTGCACGAAGCGGTCGTGATCGCCATAGACTGTGCGCATCTGGCCCGGCCAGGAATCGGTGATGCACAGATTGCCGTCGGCCGCACCTTCCAGCACCTTGCCCTCGCCGTCGACCAGCTGCGGCTTGATGCCGAAGAAAGGCCGCGTCGCCGAACCCGCCTTGAGGTCGGTCGCACCTGGCAGCGGCGTGATCAGGATGCCGCCGGTCTCGGTCTGCCACCAGGTGTCGACGATCGGCACCTTGCCGTTGCCGACGACGTTGAAATACCACTCCCAGGCTTCCGGGTTGATCGGCTCGCCGACCGAACCCAGCACGCGCAGCGATTTGCGCGACGTCTTCTTCACGTGCGCATCGCCGGCGCCCATCAGCGCGCGCAACGCCGTCGGCGCGGTGTAGAAGATATTGACCTTGTGCTTGTCGATGACTTCCCAGAAGCGCGACTGCGACGGATAGTTCGGCACGCCTTCGAACATCAGCGTGGTGGCGCCGTTGGCGAGCGGGCCGTAGACGATGTAGCTGTGGCCGGTTACCCAGCCGACATCGGCGGTGCACCAGTAGATGTCGCCGTCATGGTAGTCGAAGACATATTGGTGGGTCATCGAGACGTAGACGAGATAGCCGGCGGTGGTGTGCAGCACGCCCTTCGGCTTGCCGGTCGAACCCGACGTGTAGAGAATGAACAGCGGGTCCTCGGCCTTCATCTTCTCGGGCTTGCATTCGGCTTTCACCGTCGCGATCTCGTCGTGATACCAGACGTCGCGGCCTGAAACCCAGCCGGTCTTGCCGCCGGTGCGTCGCACGACCACCACCTTTTCGACTTTCGTTCCGGCTTTCGCGGCGATCTCGATCGCCCTGTCGGTGTTTTCCTTCAAAGGGATCGGCTTGCCGCCGCGCAGGCCTTCGTCAGCCGTGATAACGAAGGTCGACTTGCAGTCGTCGATGCGGCCGGCCAGCGCATCCGGCGAGAAACCGCCGAAGACGATCGAATGGACGGCGCCGATGCGCGTGCAGGCCAGCATCGCATAGGCGGCTTCCGGGATCATCGGCATGTAGATGGTGACTCGATCGCCTTTCTTGACGCCGTGTTTCTTCATCACATTGGCGAGCCGGCAGACATGCTCGTAGAGCTCGTTATAGGTGACCTTCTTGTCGTCGTAGGGATTGTCGCCTTCCCAAATGATGGCGGTCTGGTTGCCGCGCTTCTTCAGATGCCGGTCGATGCAGTTGTAGGAAACGTTGGTCAGTCCGTCCTCGAACCATTTAATCGAGACCTTGCCGTCGAAGGAGGTGTTCTTGACCTTGCTGAACGGCTTGAACCAGTCGATGCGCTTGCCGTGCTTGCCCCAGAATTTGTCCGGGTTCTTGACGCTGTCGGCATACCATTTCAGGTAGGTGTCATTGTCGATCAGCGCGTTTTTCTTCCACGCCGGCTGGACGCGATGGACATGAAACTCGGACATTCCTGACTTTCCTCCCGAACCAATCGCCGGCTTGAAATGCCGGCGGGATCGCGGCGACACGGCCGCGAATTCGGCGGCATTATTACCAGTTCCGCCGTTACGGCAACATTAGACGTTGGATTCGCGCGGCGGGATGCCGCAGGGGCTTCTCCAGGGCTGTCAGCACTCGAAGAGGTGCGCTGCTAACTGCATGTTTTCGCATGCTAAAGCCGGTTCAGATGAAGAAAAAATCAATAGACGGTTAATCAGCGGCGCGCACAATCAGCCGTGGGAGGACAGGCGAATCAACCTGGGGACCGTCATGCGCGACCATGCCGAAATGGACCTGATGCTCAAAGGCTATGGCT
>NZ_RZQE01000221.1:0-9408 GCF_004022955.1 Mesorhizobium sp. M7A.F.Ca.US.002.01.1.1
ACCCGCCATACCCGCCTGCACCCGGCCCAAGTGTTCATGGTGCTGCTGGAACTCGACCTCGCCGGCCGGCTCGAGCGCCATGCGGGAGGACATGTTTCGCTGGTGTTTGGGGATTCTTCTGTCTGACCGACACCTCCGGTGTGACGCTGTTCGCTTCCCAGCAAGAAGATTCGCCCACGTCATCCGGGGGCAGAAAAAACGCAGCAACCAGATTTACAACTGACATGTTAGTGAGATATCACTGCCTCCGAACCTCTTTCGGAGACTTCCGGTGACATCACGCTTTGGCCTTTCGGCCGCCCTTGCCACGCCTTTTGACGCCTCCGGGCAGATCGCCACCGCCCTCATGGTCGCCCAGGCCAAGCGTTGCCTGGCGGAGGGGTGCACCAGTGTTACGCTTTTTGGCACCACCGGCGAAGGCGCATCGGTTGGCACCGGGGAGCGGCGGTCGGTGACCGAAGCCATGCTGGCCGCCGGCATCCTGCCGCATCAGCTTGTTGCCGGCGTGCTGGTCGATGCGGCCGAAGACGCCGCTGAGCAGGCCCGGCATGCCTTGCAGCGCGGCGCCCGCAACATTCTGCTGGCGCCGCCGAGCTACTTCAAGAATGTCGGCGACGATGGTCTTTTCGGCTGGTTTTCCACTGTCTTTGCCGTGCTCGGTCCCCTCGCCCGTGGCGTTCTGCTCTACAACATCCCGTCGGTCACCATGGTGCAGCTCTCGCTTGACCTGATCGGCCGATTGCGTACGGCTTTTCCGGATGTCCTTGCGGGGGTCAAGGATTCCGGCGGGGATTGGGATTACAGCGAGGCGCTGCTCGGCGCCCATGGCGATCTGGTGATCTTGATCGGTGACGAGCGGCATCTGGCACGAGCCGTGCGAATTGGCGCTCAAGGCGCAATCTCTGGCATGGCCAATTTCGTTACCAGCGAAATCCGGGCCATGGCCGAGGACGGACGCGACGACACACGCGTCGAGCGTTTCGTGCTCGAATTGCTCAAACACCCGGTAACGCCGGCGGTGAAGGTCATGGTGGCGCGCAAGACCAGCGACGACCGCTGGCTGGCGGTCCGTCCGCCGCTGGAGCCGATCGGTTCGCAGGGGCGACAACAGCTGGCTGACGCCTATCATGGGCTGTTTGCCAGGGAATCAGCCTGACCAGCAAAGGGATACGCGCTGAAATGGAAGACGGCAGTGAGCCGACCACGCTTAGGGAAAAAGCCTATGCCAGCTTCACGCGGCATTTGCTGGCCCGCGATCTGCTGCCGGGCCAGTTCGTATCGCAGCGCGAACTGGTCGCCTTCACCGGTCTGCCGCTCGGCGCCATTCGCGAAATCGTGCCGCGTCTCGAGGCCGAAGGGCTTCTGACGACGATCCCGCAGCGCGGCATGCAGATCGCCCATATCGACATCAGCCTGATCCGCGAGGCTTTTCAGTTCCGCCTGTTCATGGAGCGCGAAGCGGTGGCGCTGTTCACCGCCAGCGCTTCCGATGACGAACTTGCCCGCCTGCGGCGCGAACACGAGGAGATGCTGGCTCAAGCCCTTTCGCAGGCGCCGACGCCGGAAATGGAAGCCAGGGCGCAGAGCATCGACTGGGCGATGCACGACACTTTCATCGATGCGCTGGGCAACGAGATCATCGCCAAGGCCTATCTGGTCAACTCGGTGAAGATCCGGCTGATCCATCAGGAGCGCTTCCGCATCGACGGGCGCGTCGTGCCGGTCATGCGTGAGCACCTTGCGGTCATCGAAGCCATGGAAAGCCGCGACCCGCAGAAGGCGGTCGAGGCGATCAGCCTGCACATCGACAAGGCGCGCCGGCTGGCGCTGCAAATCTGAGGAAGCATGAGCCGCGTCGCGGTCGCGACGCATTCGACAACGACAGCAACCGGGAGGAAGAAATGTCGTCCAATCTGTTCAACCCAACCAGGAGGCAACTCCTCCAGGGAACCGCGGCACTTGCCGCCGCCGGCCTTGTGGGTGTTCGCCCAGGCTTTGCCGCGGCCGTCGACTGGAAGCGCTTTGCCGGCACGACGCTTGACGTCAATCTGGTGAAAAGCCCGCGCAGCGACACCCTGATAAAATATCTCGCCGAGTTCGAGGAGTTGACCGGGATCAAGGTCAATGCCGAGGCAACGCCTGAGCAGCAGCAGCGCCAGAAGACGGTGATCGAATTGAGCTCCGGCAAGCCGAGCTTCGACGTCGTGCATCTGAGCTACCATGTGCAGAAGCGGCAGTTCGAAAAAGGCGGCTGGCTTGCCGACATATCAGGCTATCTCGCCGACCCCACCCTTACCGATCCGGGTCTGGTCGAAAACGATTTCGCCGACGCCGGCATGCTGTTCGCCAAGGACGGTCAGGGCGTGCTGCGCTCGCTGCCCTTCTCGGTCGACTACTGGATCGTTTACTGGAACAAGGAGTTGTTCGAGGCCAAGGGCCTCAAATATCCCGAAACCTTCGAGCAGCTGGTGGCCGCGGCCGAGGCGCTGACCGACCCGTCGACCAATACTTACGGTTTCGTCGCCCGCGGCATCAAGAACGCCAACACGCCGGTGTGGACATCGCTCATGCTCGGCTACGACATGACGCCACTCGACGCTCAGGGCAAGCTGCGCACGACGTCGCCCGAGGCGATCGAGGCCGCCGGCCTCTACCAGCGGCTGATGACCAAATCCGCGCCTCCAGGCGTCACTGGCTTCAACTGGGCCGAAGCGCAGTCCGCCTTCCTGCAAGGCAAGATCGGCATGTGGTTCGATGGCGTCGGCTTTGCCCCGCCGATGGAAAATCCGGAAAAATCGCGGGTGGTCGGCAAGGTCGGCTATGGCGTCATGCCCAAGGGTCCCAAGGCGCACGCGGCTGGCACCTTCGGCGACGGTATCGGCGTGACGGCCACCAGCGAGAAGAAGGAGGCCGCCTATCTGTTCTGCCAGTGGGCAGTGTCGCCGGTCATGGGCGCGCGCCTGCTGCAGGCAGGCGCCGGCGTACCGTTCCGCAAATCGGTGCTCGAAGATCCAAAGGTGCGCGAAGGTGTCACCATGCCGGCAAGCTGGCTCGATGCGGTGGTCGGCTCCGGCAATGTCAGCCGGCTATCGCTGCCGGTCATCATCCCGGTCACAGAGTTCCGCGACATCTACGGCGTGGCGCTGACCAATTTGATCGCCGGCGCTGATCCCGCCGAGGAGTTGAAGAAGGCTACCGACCAATTCCAGCCGGTCCTCGACAGGAGCGAGCAAGGCTGATGTCCGCCACCACCCCAGAACGCACCGGGGTGACGACGCAAGCCATCGAAGGGAGCCAGACGATCCGGCTGGCTCCCAACTACTGGCCTTTCGTCGTTCCGGCGCTCGTCGTCGTCGGCGCCGTGATCGTCTTTCCCTGGGCTTTCACGCTGTGGATGAGCGTCAACCGCTGGACGCTCGGCCAGTCGCGAAGCTTTGCCGGGATGGAGAATTATCTGCGGCTGGCGTACGACCAACGCTTCTGGGAATCGCTTCTCCATACTTTGAGCTACACCTTCCTTTCGGTTGCCGCGCCGATGTTGCTCGGCACCATCGCCGCCCTGATCTTCGACGCCAGGTTTCCGCTGCGTGGCCTGCTGCGCGGCGTCTTCGTGATGCCTATGATGGCAACGCCGGTCGCCGTGGCGCTGGTCTGGACGATGATGTTCCACCCCCAGCTCGGCGTCCTCAACTATCTTCTGTCGCTGGTCGGCATTCCGGCGCAGGAATGGATCTTCAACGCCAACACGGTCATCCCGTCGCTGGTTGCGGTCGAGACCTGGCAGTGGACGCCGCTGGTGATGCTGATCGTGCTCGGCGGCCTGGCGTCCGTGCCGCGCGAGCCGTTCGAAAGCGCCGAAATCGACGGCGCCAATGCCTGGCAGCAATTCCGCTATCTCACCTTGCCGATGATCGCGCCGTTCCTGATGATCGCGGTGATCATCCGCACCATCGACGCACTGAAGAGTTTCGACATCATCTACGCGATGACCCAGGGCGGGCCGGGCACGGCCTCGGAGACCATCAACATCTATCTCTACAACACCGCCTTTTCCTACTACGACATCGGCTATGGCTCGGCCATGGCCGTGGTGTTCTTCATCGTCATCGTCGCCCTGTCCTTCATCCTCCTGATGTTGCGCCAGCGCTCGAAGTGGATCGGCGTGGAGGGCAAATAGATGACTTCACGACTGCTCAACCGGATCGGGCTGTTCTTCGCGGCCCTGGTCTTCGTCTCGCCGGCGATCCTGTTCTTCCTCTGGATGATCTCGCTGTCGCTGAAATTCGAGATCGACAACGGCGCCTATCCGCCGATCCTGATCCCCGAACATCTCGCCTGGTCGAACTATGCAAAAGTGTTCGAGGAGAACAATTTCCTGCTCTATCTCTGGAATTCGGTTCTGGTGACCGGCACGGCGACGCTTTTGGCGCTGCTGATCGGCGTGCCGGCCGGCTATGGCATCGCGCGGCTCAAGGCCGAGCGATCGGCGGTGGTCATCATGATCGCCCGCATGACGCCGGGGCTTTCCTATCTCATCCCGCTGTTCCTGCTGTTCCAATGGGTCGGCATTCTCGGCACGCTGTGGCCGCAGATCATCATCCATCTGGTGGTGACCGTGCCGATCGTCGTCTGGGTGATGATCGGCTATTTCGAGACCACCCCGATGGAACTGGAAGAGGCCGCCAACATCGACGGCGCCAGTTCCTGGCAGGTGTTCCGGCTGGTCGCCTTGCCCATCGCCAAGCCGGGCATAGTGGTCGCTTTTATCCTGTCCGTCATCTTCTCATGGAACAATTTCGTCTTCGGCGTGGTGCTCGCCAGCCGTGAGACGCGCACGCTGCCGGTCGCCGTCTACAACATGCTCTCCTACGAGCAAGTGAGCTGGGGGCCGCTCGCCGCCGCGGCCCTGGTGGTGACACTGCCGGTACTGGTCCTGACCATGTTCGCACAAAGGCAGATCGTCGCCGGACTGACCGCGGGCGCCGTCAAGGGCGGCTGAAGGCACGCTACGGCATCGCACTCTTTTTCGAGGAAAACCCAATGGCATCGGTCACAATCAACAACGTGCAAAAGGCTTTCGGAACGGCCAGGATTATCCACGATGTCAGCGTCGATATCGCTGACGGCGAGTTCGTCATCCTGGTCGGCCCGTCGGGCTGCGGGAAGTCGACGCTGCTGCGCATGATTGCCGGACTTGAAACGATCTCGGGCGGCAGGATCGCCATTGGCGATCGCACCGTCAACAATCTGCGGGCGCGCGACCGCAACATCGCCATGGTGTTCCAGAACTACGCGCTCTATCCGCACATGACGGTGGCCGACAATATGGGCTTTGCCCTCAAGATCAAGAAAGCCGATCCGGCCGACACCGCAAGCCGCGTCGGCAGGGCCGCCAGCATCCTGGGCCTCGACAAGCTGCTCGACCGCTATCCGCGCCAGCTCTCCGGCGGCCAGCGCCAGCGCGTCGCCATGGGCCGCGCCATCGTGCGCGACCCGCAAGTCTTCCTGTTCGACGAGCCGCTCAGCAATCTCGACGCCAAATTGCGCGTCCAGATGCGCGGCGAGATCAAGGCGTTGCACCAGCGGCTGGGCACCACCACCATTTACGTCACGCATGATCAGATCGAGGCCATGACCATGGCCGACAAGATCGTCGTGCTGCATGACGGCCTTGTCGAGCAGATCGGTGCGCCGCTCGACCTTTATGACCGTCCGGCCAATCTGTTCGTTGCCGGCTTCATTGGCTCGCCGGCCATGAACTTCATTGCCGGCCGCGTCGAGGAAGGCGTTTTCCGCAGCACCGGCGGGCTGACCCTGCCGCTGCCGGAAGGCATCAACCTGGCAAAAATTCCCGTGGGTGAACTCATCTACGGCATTCGTCCCGAACATATCCGAGCAACGATTTCCCAGGGTATTGCCGGCACGATCGTGCTTCTGGAAGCCACGGGTTCGGAAATCTTCGCCAGGGTCGACTGCGCCGGCGAGGAAATCTCCTGCCTATTCCGGGAGCGGCTTGCGCTGAAGCAAGGCGCGCAGATGCGCATCGAGATCGACCGCGCCTGTGCTCATCTGTTCGACGCCAAGACCGGTCGGCGATTCTAGCGCAAAGGTCTGATATCCCGGCGCAAAGGTCTCAAGCCACGGTTCGCTCTTGCCACTCGCATCGCTTGGCAGCAATCTCGGATCAAAGAGCCGCTCATCGGGTGGATGTCGGCGTCCCGGGGTTTTGCCATGACACGCGATCAGATGCTCGCCCACCTTCGATCCGCCGACGCGGTCGCGCGCGAGGCGGCGGCACATGGGCATCATCCCTTTGGTTGCGTTCTGGTCGGGCCGGATGACCGCGTGCTGATGCGGCAGGGCAATCTCGACACGGTGCGCCATGCCGAGACGGAGCTCGCCCGGCGCGCCGCGGCTGCCTACGAGCCGGAGTTCCTGTGGCAATGCACGCTGGTCTCAACCTTCGAGCCGTGCGCGATGTGCGCCGGCACGATGTATTGGGCCAATATCGGGCGGCTGGTTTACGGGGTAGAGGAGACCGAGCTCCTGGCGCTCACCGGGGATCACGCGGAGAATCCGACGATGAGCCTCTCTTCGCGCACCGTCCTCGGCTCCGGCCAGAAAAAGATCGAGGTCTTTGGCCCCTTCCCCGAAATCGCCGACGAGATGCTCGCACCGCACCGCGATTTCTGGAAGCGCTGACGGCTTCGTCCCGGTTGGTAAGGTCGATCAATGGCAGCAGTGACTGTCGGATCGCGGTGGGAGTCGCCGCCGCCGTTCAACAAAATCAAAGACTTGTAGAATCAACGATCCGAAGTGGGACGATCTTGTCATGCGTTGCCCGTGGCGAGATCCTTGAGTAGGGCGTGCAGGCCGTGAAAACTCGCACAGTCGCTGCTTTTCTCAAAGACTTAAAGATCCTAAGTGGCTGATATTTAACGCTAAAACAATGGTGAGCGCGATGGGATTCGAACCCATGACCTACTGATTAAAAGTCAGTTGCTCTACCGGCTGAGCTACGCGCTCCCGCGGGCGAAAGGCGGCCCTCGAAATTGCGCGGAACATAGGGAGAGTGCCTCGACCGGTCAACCGGAAAAAGAGGTCTCGCAAACACGGGCGGCTTCGCCCTGTCGCGGCACTTGTCCCACGCGCTGTCGGGGGGAGAACGGCCAAGGAACGCTGCCATTTATGCCTGACGGTGGCATCCAGTCTGGGGAACAATTGTATGCGCCGCTCGTTTTTCGGGCACAGGGACGTCCGCCAAACCATCGAGGAGAAGACCAATGAACAGAATCACAACGAGCCTGCTGGCGACCGCTCTCTCCGCCACATTCGTTGCGGCGGAGGCGGTGTCGGTTAATGCCCAACCGAACTATGTGCCGCAGTCCCAGGTCGCGGTGCCGGATGTACAGACAGTCCAGTACCGGGAGTGGCGCAAGGACCGCTACAATCGCAATTTTTCGCGTGACCGCACTTTTTCCCGCAATCGCGGCATGTATTGGAATGGCCATCGCGGCTATCGCGAATATCGCCCCGGCTACCGTCGTCACGGCGATTATTGGTTCCCGCTTGCGGCCTTCGCTACCGGCGCGCTGATTACCGGGGCAATCATCAACAATGAAAACAACCGCGTCTACGGGGGTAACGCCCACGTCCAGTGGTGCTACGACCACTATCGCAGCTACCGTACTTCGGACAACACGTTCCAGCCGAATTACGGCCCTCGCAGGGAGTGCCGCTCGCCTTACTGATCCGAAGTGTGAGTACCGAGTAAAAATGGCCTGCGCCGGCAACGGCGCGGGCCATTTTTCGACGTGCCCAGGCGCGAGAGTGCTGGTCAGTTCGCCCAGCTGATACTTTTGAAAATCAAATAGAGCGCTCCACCCTCACCACGCGGTGAGCGATACGCACCGAGAGCATGGCAAATTCGAACCATTGTTCCCGTCAATTCCCAACCCAGCGCTTCCAGGTCATTGCCGGCGTTGGGCACATAGGCCTGGGCCAACTCATCTATGCTGTTCTTCTCGCCGAAGGAGCGAACCAGCTTGGCGTCGCTGAGAAGCTCGCTGGGCAAATTCGAATTTGCCCAAGCCCACAGCCAATTGCTGGCCTTGGCGCTCGTGGAGCCTGCAATCTGGATCTCAGTGACGATCTTGACGCCTCCTTCATCCGAGAACAGAAGCTTTCCGGCCGTGAGGTCATAGTCATAGCGTGACCAACTGCCGAGGCGAAAATCTCTATGCAAGCGGTCATTCTTGGCATGCAGTTGCTCAACGGCCGTCGCGCCAAGCAGGATACCAGTCTGGCTTCATTCTCCTCTCACCCTGATGGCTGCTCACTACACGCTCAGCGTCCGGCGCACAGCATCGCGCCAACCAGCAAGTTTGGCTGCGCGCGCGGAGCCATCCATGGCCGGCTGGAACCTCCGCTCGAGCGCCCAGCTCTTCGCGAATTTCTTGGCATCCGGCCACACGCCTGCCTTCGACCCGGCGAGCCACGCGGCACCCAGCGCCGTCGTCTCCAGGATGGTCGGACGGTCGACCGGCGCGTCGAGGATGTCGGCCAGCCTCTGCATGGTCCAGTCCGACGCAACCATGCCGCCGTCGACCCGCAGCACGGTCTTGGCCGAAGCTCCCTTCCAGTCCTTACGCATGGCGTCGAGCAGGTCGCGCGTCTGGTAGGCGACGGATTCGAGTGCGGCGCGGGCGAATTCCGCCGGCCCGGAATTGCGCGTCAGCCCGAAAATGGCGCCGCGTGCCTCGGCGTCCCAATGCGGCGCGCCGAGCCCGACGAAGGCCGGCACCAGGTAGACGTTTTGCGTTGGATCAGCCTCGGCAGCCAGCTTGCCGCTTTGCGCGGCCTTGCCGATCACCTTGATGCCGTCGCGCAGCCATTGGACCGCGGCGCCGGCAATGAAGATCGAGCCCTCCAGCGCATAAGTGGTCTTGCCGTTCAGCCTGTAGGCAATAGTGGTCAAGAGGCGGTTCTTCGAACGCACAAGGTCGCTGCCGGTGTTGAGCAGCGCAAAGCAGCCCGTGCCGTAGGTGGATTTCATCATGCCCGGCTCGAAACAGGCCTGGCCGATGGTCGCCGCATGCTGGTCGCCGGCAACACCGAGGATTCTTATCTCGGCGCCGAAGAGATTTTTCTCCGTGATTCCATAGTCATCGGCGCAATCTTTTACCTCGGGGAGCATTTTTGCCGGGATGTTCAGTATCGACAGCAGTTCGTCGTCCCAGGCATTTTTCTCGATGTTGTAGACCAGCGTGCGCGACGCGTTGGTGGCATCCGTGGCGTGGACCTTGCCGCCGGTCAGACGCCAGATCAGGAAGCTGTCGATGGTGCCGGCGAGCAGCTCGCCCTTCTCGGCGCGCTTTCTGGCGCCCTTAACCTTGTCCAGCATCCAGG
>NZ_RZQE01000222.1:0-9385 GCF_004022955.1 Mesorhizobium sp. M7A.F.Ca.US.002.01.1.1
AGATAGGGCACCGCCTGCAGATAGGTTTTGGCTTCGATCAGCTTTTCGGTACCGCGATGCAGCAGTCCGATATGCGGATCGACGCGGTCGACGACTTCGCCGTCCAGCTCCAGCACAAGGCGCAAAACGCCGTGCGCCGCGGGGTGTTGCGGGCCGAAATTGATGTTGAAGTTGCGGACGGAGGTTTCAGCCATTTACTGCTTTGCCTTCTCGTCACCCGGCAGCACGTAATCCGTACCTTCCCACGGGGACAGAAAATCGAAATTGCGGAATTCCTGCTTGAGCTCGACCGGCTCATAGATAACGCGCTTGGCCTCGTCGTCGTAGCGCACCTCGACGAAGCCGGTCAGCGGGAAATCCTTGCGCAAGGGATGGCCTTCGAAGCCATAGTCGGTCAGCAGGCGGCGCAGGTCGGGATGGCCGGAGAACAAAACGCCGTAGAGATCGTAGGTCTCGCGTTCGAACCAGTCGGCGCCGGGATAGACGCCGGTGATCGACGGCACCATGGTTTCCTCGTCGGCCTGCACCTTGACGCGGATGCGCACATTCTGCTTCGGCGACAACAGGTGATAGACGACGTCGAAACGCTTGGCCCGCGACGGATAGTCGGCGCCGCAGACATCGATGATCGAGATGAACTGGCAGCGCGCGTCGTCGCGCAGGAAGGTCATCACCTCGACCAGATCGCGCGGCTCGACATGGATGGTGAGTTCGCCATAGGCGATATCAGCCTCGTTCACGCGGCCGATCAGCTTCTCGCCGAGATAGGTCGACAGTTCGCTCAGGGATGCGGTCATGGATTTACCGTTCGATCGTGCCGGTGCGGCGGATCTTCTTCTGCAAGAGAAGAATGCCGTAGAGCAGCGCTTCGGCGCTCGGCGGGCAGCCGGGCACATAGATGTCGACCGGCACGATGCGGTCGCAGCCGCGCACCACCGAATAGGAATAGTGGTAATAGCCGCCGCCATTGGCGCAGGAGCCCATCGAGATGACGTAGCGCGGCTCCGGCATCTGGTCGTAGACCTTGCGCAGCGCCGGCGCCATCTTGTTGGTCAGCGTGCCGGCGACGATCATGATGTCGGACTGGCGCGGAGACGCACGCGGCGCGACGCCGAACCGCTCCGAATCATAGCGCGGCATCGAGGTGTGGATCATCTCGACCGCGCAGCAGGCGAGGCCGAACGTCATGAACATCAGCGACCCGCTGCGCGCCCAGGTGATGAGCGCCTCGGTCGAAGTGACCAGAAAGCCCTTGTCGGCCAACTCGTTGTTGATCTCGAGGAAGAAGGGATCGTCCTCCCCCACCGGCCTGCCGGTGTTGGGATCGATGATGCCCTTGGGCTTCGGCGCGACGAGGGTGCCTGAACTGTCGTTCAATCCCATTCCAGCGCTCCTTTTTTCCATTCATAGGCAAAGCCGATGGTCAGCACCGCCAAAAAAACCATCATCGACCAGAAACCGAGCATGCCGATCTTCGAAAACGACACCGCCCACGGAAACAGGAAGGCTACTTCCAGGTCGAAGATGATGAACAGGATCGACACCAGGTAGAAACGGATGTCGAACTTCATGCGGGCGTCGTCGAACGAGTTGAAACCGCACTCGTAGGCGGAAAGCTTTTCGGGATCGGGATTGCGGTAGGCCACCAGGAAGGGCGCGGCCAGCAGCGCCAGGCCGACAACCAGCGCCACGCCTATGAACAGGACGATGGGCAGGTATGAGCTCAAGAGTGCGTTCATGCTCGGCTTTCCGTTGGCGCCAATCCACGTTGATTACAGCACCGGACCCTAATGCGGAAGCGTGACAGTTTAACCGCTGAACCGTTTTAAGGGCCTATGCTGCAACGCGGCGAGGGTTAGCGCAGCACTTCCAGCGAAGCAAGTCAAACCTTGTTCAAAACATCGACCTGGACGGCATATCGCGGCAAACTGGTCCGATCCGCTCCTGTTTGATTTCCTTCGCTTTTTACTCCACTTTTCCCTCCTGACATGGATGCCGCCAAAACCCTGCTAGCATGGGTTGGAATCAGCCATTCGACCCTCGGTCAAAACACGTCAAAGTGATACCTGCATGAAGGAAAAGATCTCGCTCCCGATGGCCCGGCGCATCGCCCTTGCCGCCCAAGGGTTCCTCGATCCTCGCCCGACCGGCACGCCCGACCGCCGGCATTTTGCCCGCACGCTCTCCCGCACCGGCCTGTTGCAGATCGATTCCGTCAGCGCGGTGGTGCGCGCTCATTATATGCCGCTCTATTCGCGCCTTGGCCCCTACCCGTTCTCGCTGCTCGACAACGCGGCCGTGACGCGCAAGCGCATGGTTTTCGAATATTGGGCGCACGAGGCCTCCTTCCTGCCGGTCGAGACATACCCGCTGATGCGCTGGCGCATGCAGCGCGCCGAGCGGGGCGAGGAAATGTATCTGGGTCTCGCCAAATGGGGCCGCGAGCACGCCGCCTACATCGAAGAGATCTACCGCGAGGTCGCCGAGCGCGGCCCGATCGCCGCTTCCGCGCTGGAGGGCCAGAAAGGTTCGGGCGGCTGGTGGGGCTGGAGCCATGCCAAACACGCCTTCGAATGGCTGTTCTGGGCCGGCCGCATCACCACGGCGCACCGCCGCGGTTTCGAGCGCTTCTATGACCTGCCCGAGCGCGTGCTGCCGCAGGCGATCCTCGACCTGCCGGTGCCGACGCCTGAGGACGCGCACCGCGAATTGCTGCGCATTTCCGCCCGCGCCCACGGCGTGGCGACTTCAGGCGATTTGCGCGATTATTTCCGCCTGTCGCCGGCCGATATGAAAGGCCGGCTGGAGGAACTGGTTGAAACGGGCGAGTTGCTGCCGGTGCGCGTCGAAGGGTGGGACAAGCCCGCCTATCTTCATAAAGACGCGCGTCTGCCGCGCAAGATCGAGGCCCGCGCCCTGCTGGCGCCGTTCGATCCTGTCGTCTTCGAACGCTCGCGCACAGAGCGGCTGTTCGACTTCCACTACCGCATTGAGATCTACACGCCGGCCGACAAGCGGCAATACGGCTATTATGTCCTGCCGTTCCTGCTCGGCGACAGGATCGTGGCACGCGTCGACCTCAAGGCCGATCGCCCGGCCAGCATACTGCGCGTCCATGCAGCCTATGCGGAGCCCGGTGCGCCGCCTGAAACCGCTGCGGAGCTGTTCGAGGAATTGAAGCAGATGCAGGGTTGGCTCGGGCTCGAACGCATCGAAGTGACGCCTGCCGGGGATTTGGGGCCGGCGCTGGCCGACATAGCGGTGTCGTAAGCTCGCGTTGACACCGCCGCCCGCAAAAGCCTAAATCCGGTTCCAGATGGTCCCTTGCCCGCAACGGCAAGGGCTAAGAGGGAATGCGGTGCGGGGCAAAATCCCAAATCCGCGGCTGTCCCCGCAACTGTAAGCGAAGAGCCAAGGCCGAAAACCACTGGGAATTCCCGGGAAGGCGGCTACCCAAGGCGATGACTCGCGAGCCAGGAGACCTGCCGTCTGCGACTGTAGAATCCGATCGCCCGGCGGGTTTCCGGGCAAGGAGCCCGATCTTTGGACCACGACAGCAGTTTTTCGGCTGGCACAGCGGATATTTCGTCCGGCCATGATGATGCCTTGGCCGGCGTCACCATCATCGTCTGCGGCTCCTGCCGCAATGAGACCGGCTCCGACGCTCATCCCCGCGCCGGCGAGTTGCTGACGGACGACACGCGCCGCGCCGCCGCTGGCGACGATATCCGCATCCGCAGCGTCGAATGCCTTGGCAATTGCAAGCGGCGCCTCAGCGCCGCGATCCTGCGCGACGGCTGCTGGAGCTATGTCTTCGGCGACCTGACCGCGACCAGCGGCGCCGACCTCGTGACAGGCGCAAAGCTCTTCGCCACCTCGAAAGATGGCCTGATCCCGTGGCGTGGCCGCCCCGATAGCCTCAAGCGCGGCCTCGTGGCCCGCATTCCACCCATCGACATGCTGAAGGATTGACCATGACCACTTCCGTATCCCGCGTTCCCTGCACCGTCGTCACCGGCTTCCTCGGCGCCGGCAAGACGACGCTGGTCCGCCATCTCCTGGAAAACGCCGGCGGCAAGCGCATCGCCATCATCGTCAACGAATTCGGCGACATCGGCATCGATGGCGAGATCCTCAAGGGATGCGGTATCGACACCTGCCCCGAGGAAAACATCGTAGAACTGGCCAATGGCTGTATCTGCTGCACTGTCGCCGATGATTTCGTCCCGGCGCTCGACCAAATCCTGTCGCTGACGCCGAAGGTCGACCATATCCTGATCGAAACCTCGGGCCTGGCACTGCCCAAGCCGCTGGTCCAGGCCTTTCAGTGGCCGAGCGTGAAAAGCCGGGTGACCGTCGATGGCGTCATCGCCGTGGTCGACGGACCGGCATTGGCCGAAGGCCGCGTCGCCAACGACATGGAGGCCCTCCAGGCGCAGCGCGCCGGGGACGAGACGCTCGACCACGACGATCCGGTGGAAGAACTGTTCGAGGACCAGATCGCCTGCGCCGACCTGATCATCCTGTCGAAGAGCGACCTGATGGACGCCGCCGGCACCGCCCGCGCCAATGCCATCATTGGCGAACACTCCGCCCGCGCAGTGAAGATCGTGCCGACCTCGCATGGCAAGGTCGATCCCTCCGTGCTGCTCGGGCTCGGTCTCGCCGTCGAGGACGACATCGAGAACCGCAAATCCCATCATGACGGCGCCTTCGACCACGAGCATGACGACTTCGACACCTTCATTGTCGACATAGCCTCGGTCGCCAATCCCGATGAACTGGCAAAACGCGTCGCCACCGTCGCCGAGGAAGAGAACGTGCTGCGTGTAAAAGGCTTCGTCGAGGTCGGCGGCAAGCCGATGCGGCTGCTGCTGCAGGCCGTCGGGCCCCTCGTCAATCATTACTATGACCGCGCCTGGACCGCGCAGGACGACCGCCGCTCGCGCCTCGTCGTCATCGGCCTGAAAGGGCTGAACCGCCCGGCGATCGAGCGTATACTCGCCGGCTGATTTCGGACACGGATTGCGATGCACATCCTAACCACGACATCCGCCTCGCTCGACGACCTCGCCGAGCCGGTCGATCTGCGGCAGACGCCGGCGGATATCGTGGCGCTGTCCTTCACCGACAGCGACCTCGCCGGACTGGCGGCGGCGTGGAGGACCGATGCCGACCGCCTGCCCTCGATGCGGCTGGCCGCACTGCGCGACCTGCGCCATCCCATGTCCGTCGACCTCTGGGTCGACAGCGTCGCCCGCCATGCCAAGATCATCCTCGTGCGCATCCTCGGCGGCTACGACTGGTGGCGCTACGGCTGCGACCAGCTTGCCTCGACCGCCCGCGAACGCGGCATAAAACTGGCGCTGCTGCCCGGCGAATGCCGCGACGAGGATCTGCGCCTGATCGAAGCCTCGACGCTGCCGCGCGAGGAGTTGGACGGCCTGCTCGACTATTTCCGCGAGGGCGGCCCGGCGAATATGAGCGCACTGGTGCGGAAATTGGCGCGGCTGGCGGGGTCGGATGCGGAAGTTATCGGCCCGGTGGTGGTGCCGAAAGCTGGTTTTTACGTGCCTGGATGTGGAGTTGTGGAGAAGCCGGACTTATCGAATGCTGGCGCTTACAACGTCAACGCTCCTATCATCCCCATCCTGGTCTATCGCTCGATGCTGCTGGCCGCCGATGTCGCGCCCATCGATGCGCTTGTTGAAGCGCTGCGGCAGCGCGGCATCGACCCAGTCCCGATCTTCGTCTCCAGCCTCAAGGACCCGGCATCCCTGGCATTCGTGCAAACAGCACTGACGGCGCTGAAGCCCGCCGCCATCATCACCGCGACCGCTTTCGCCTCAGGCGCCGAACCCGGCATCGAAACGCTGTTCGACCGCGCCGGCGTGCCTGTCTTCCAGGTCATCGTCGCCACCACCCGCCGCGACATCTGGCAAAACAACCAGCGTGGCCTGGCACCCGCCGACCTCGCCATGCATGTCGTGCTGCCCGAACTCGACGGCCGCGTCCTCGCCGGCGCCATTTCCTTCAAGGGCGAGACCGAGACCGATCCCGCGCTTGGCCACCGCGCCTTCGCCAACCGGCCGGAACCGGATCGCGTGGCGCAGGTCGCTGACCGCGTCGCGGCCTTCATCAAGTTGCAGGAGACACCCCGCGCCGGGCGCAAGCTGGCGATCCTGATCCCGGATTATCCCAGTGCCCCTGGTCGAACCGGCTATGCCGTGGGCCTCGACGTGCCGTCCAGCGTGCTCGCCATGCTGCATGACCTGAAGGAGCAGGGCTATGTGATTGAGGGGATTCCGCAGACGCCGCGTGGGTTGCTGGATTTGCTGGAAGCCAGCGATACTGGATTGGCCTTAGATAACTACATTGCCTTCTCGACGGAGTTGCCGACTGCGGCAATCACTGCGGTCGAAGCCGCTTGGGGCAAAGCGGAAGACGAAACAGGTTTGCGCGGAAGCTTCCCCTTCCGCGCCGCCACCTTCGGCAACGTCACCATCGCCCTCGCCCCCGACCGCGGCCGCTCCGTCGACCGCCGCGCCGACTACCACGACCCGACGCTGCCCCCGCGCCATGCGCTGATCGCCTTCGGCCTCTGGCTGCGCAAGTCGCTCGGCGTCCACGCGCTGGTCCATGTCGGCGCCCATGGCACGCTTGAATGGCTGCCGGGCAAAACCGTTGCTCTGTCGGAAAACTGCTTTCCGGAGATCGTCACCGGTCCCCTGCCCGTCATCTATCCCTTCATCGTCTCCAACCCGGGCGAAGCGGCGCAGGCCAAGCGGCGCATTGCCGCCGTCACCCTTGGCCATTTGCCGCCACCGCTGACCGGCGCCGGGCTGAACGAAAACCAGCACAAGCTCGAGCGGCTGGTCGATGAATATGCCCAGGCCGACGGGCTCGACCGTCGCCGCCGTGACCGACTGGCGAAACTGATCGTCGACACCGCGCAAAAAACCGGTCTCGCCTCCGAAGCCGGCGTCGCCACGACCGACGCGCCGGACGAGGCGCTGCGCCGCATCGACGCCTGGCTTTGCGATCTCAAGGATTTCGCCATCAAGGACGGGCTGCATATCTATGGCCGCGCTCCGGAGGATGAGCCCGACGCCATGCGCCGCCAGAGCGCTGAAGCCGAGAAGGCGGCGCTGCTTGCCGCGCTCGATGGCGGCCACGTCAAGGCCGGTCCGGCCGGCGCGCCTGCGCGCGGCCGCTCGGACGTCTTGCCCACCGGCCGCAATTTGTTCACCTCGGACCCGCGCACCATGCCGACGCCGACCGCCTATGATTTGGGCAGGGCAGCGGCGGAGGAAGTCGTGCGCGGCTACATGCAGTCGCATGGCGACTGGCCACGCTCGCTGGTCATCGATCTCTGGGGCTCGGCATCGCTGCGCACCGGCGGCGAGGAGATCGCTCAAGGCCTGGCGCTGATGGGCTGCCGGCCGCAATGGGATTTGGCCACCGGCCGCATCACCGGCATCGAAGTGCTGCCGCCGGCCACGCTCGGAAGGCCACGCGTCGATGTCACATGGCGCATATCAGGCCTGTTCCGCGACATGTTCCCGACCCAAATCGCGCTGATCGATGCCGCAGCCAACGCGGTTGCCGCGCGCGACGAGGACGATTCGGAAAACCCGCTCGCGGCCAAAACCCGCGCCGACGGCAAGATCAGCCCGCGCATTTTCGGCACCTCGCCCGGCACCTATGGCGCCGGCGTCGAGGATCTCATGTCCTCCGGCGACTGGAGCGCGCGCGACGAAATCGGCCGCGCCTATCTCGACGCTACATCGCACGCCTATGGCGGCGCCGGGGGCGAAGGCATCTCCGCGCCCGGCGTTTTCGAGGGCCGCATCGCCGAAGCCGATCTTCTCGTCCACACCGGCGACGACCCCGGCCGCGACATCCTCGAGGGCTCCGCCGATGTCGCCTTCATCGGCGGCTTTTCCGCAGCAGTTGCGGCGCTCGGTAGGAATGCCGACGTCATCGTGCTCGACACCACGGACCCGCAAAAGCCGAAGCCACGCTCGATCAGTGAGGCCGTAGCGCGCGTCGTGCGTGCCCGCGCCGTCCATCCACGCTTCATATCAGGCCAGATGCGCCACGGCCCGCGCGGCGCCTCCGAATTCGCCGAAACCGTCGACCGGCTGGTCGGCTTCGCCGAAACCACGCACGCCATTTCGGGAACGCTGATCGAGGCGGTTCATGATGCCTATCTAGGCGATCCCATGGTCCGCGCCTTCATCCTGCGCGAGAACCCCGCCGCGGCAAAAATCATTGCCGAACGCTTCCTGTCGGCGCGCCGGCGTAGTCTCTGGCATCCCTTGCGCAATTCCATCGACGACGAGCTCGCAGCCCTGATCGCCGAGGCAGAAGCACTTGGGGTGGCGGCATGAGCGCCTTCTCGCGCCGCGGCGCCTGTCCGGCTTTGTCGGCACCGATGCAAACCGGCGACGGCCTGCTGGTGCGGCTCAACCCGGTTGCTGGGGGAATGTCGCCAGAGTCGTTGATCGGACTAGCCGAATCCGCTTTGCGGCACGGCAATGGCATCATGGAAGTCACCGCGCGCGGCAGTTTGCAGATACGCGGCCTGACGGCGCAAAGTGCTGCGCTGCTGGCGGCGGAGGTCGATGCGCTTGATATCGCGGTTCGCACCGGCGTGCCGGTCGAGACCGGGCCGCTGGCAGGCATTGATCCGCAAGAGATTGCCGACCCCCGGCCGCTGGCTGAACGTATCAGGGCTGCGATCGAAGAAGCTGGGCTCGTACAGCGCCTAGGACCGAAGGTGTCGGTCGTTGTGGACGGCTGCGGGCAACTCACCATGGATGCGGTCACGGCCGACCTGCGGCTTGCTGCAACGCGCACCGATGCGGGAGTTCGGTGGCGGGTGTCTGTCGCGGGCGACGGGAGGAATGCGAGGCCGCTGGCGTTTGCCGATCAAGGTGCGGCGCGCGATATTGCCGTTGCAGCTCTAAGGATGGTTGCAGAGAAAGGCCGCGAGGCTCACGCAAGGGATTTATCGGAGAGGCAATTAGTGTCCCTGGCGGGTTGGCTATGCTCGACGAGTTTGCGCGAGGCGCCCCGATCTGTCCTGCCGGACATCTCCCCCTCAGGGGGGGAGATTGGCAGCTTCGACGCCGGCTTTTCCTTAACAACACCGGAGATTGGCGAAACCATCGGTGACGGCGCAATCTCCCCCCTAGAGGGGGAGATGTCCGGCAGGACAGAGGGGGGCGCCTCGCGCAAACCTATCGGCCTTTTCCCCTTAGCCGGCCACGCCACCGCCCTCGGCATCGCCCTGCCCTACGGCAGCATGCCGGCCGACAAGCTCATCAGCCTCGCCCAACACGCCCTCGCCCTCGGCACGTCAGAAATCCGCCTCGCCCCC
>NZ_RZQE01000223.1:0-9355 GCF_004022955.1 Mesorhizobium sp. M7A.F.Ca.US.002.01.1.1
GGTCGGTGCATCGGTGGCGCGCGTGCTGCGCGACAAAGCGGTGGAACTGACCCGCCAGTGCGGCCGTGACGTGATCGTCACCGCCGTCTCGGCGCGCGACCACAAGCGCGATCGGGGCGTCGATTTGAGCTCTGCAAAGTGGTTCGACGATCCGGTCAAGATGGCCCAGACCGCAGAAATCGACGTGTTCGTCGAACTGATCGGCGGCGACGAGGGCCCGGCGCGCTCATCGGTGAAGACGGCACTCGAAGCCGGCCGTCACGTCGTCACCGCCAACAAGGCGCTGCTGGCCAAGCATGGCGTGGCGCTGGCCGAGATCGCCGAGAAGAAGGGCGTGCTTCTCAACTACGAGGCGGCGGTGGCGGGCGGCATTCCCGTCATCAAGACGATGCGTGAGGCGATGGCCGGCAATTCGGTCACCCGCGTGTTCGGCATCCTCAACGGCACCTGTAACTACATCCTGACCCGCATGGAGGCCGAGGGCATCTCGTTCGATGCTTGCCTGAAGGACGCGCAGCGGCTGGGCTATGCCGAGGCTGATCCGACCTTCGACATCGAGGGCCACGACACGGCGCACAAGCTGTCGATCCTGACCAGCCTTGCCTTTGGCACCAGGATCGCCGCCAACGACATCTACATGGAAGGCATTTCCAACATCACCCAAGCCGACATCCGCGCGGCCGCCGATCTCGGCTACCGGATCAAGCTGCTGGGTGTCGCCCAGCGCACCGAGAGCGGTATCGAGCAGCGCGTGCATCCGACGATGGTGCCGACCGCATCGGTCATCGCGCAGGTGCATGGCGTCACCAATGCGGTGGCGATCGAAACCGACATTCTGGGCGAGCTGCTGCTGTCCGGCCCCGGTGCGGGCGGCAACGCCACCGCATCGGCCGTCATCGGCGACATCGCCGACATCGCCAAGAGCCGGCCAGGCTTCCAGCATGGTCCGGTCTTCGGCCGGCCGGCCAAGGAGCTGAAACCCTACAAGAAGGCGCAGATGCGCAGCCATGCCGGCGGTTATTTCATCCGGCTGACCGTGCACGACCGCATCGGCGTGTTCGCGGCAATCGCCAAGCGCATGGCCGACAATGACATCTCGCTGGAATCGATCGTCCAGCACGCAGTCAACGGCGAGGCGGCGGCACAGAAGACGGTGATCCTTGTCACCCACGAGACGACGGAGGCCGCCGTTCGCAAGGCGGTAGACGGCATCACCAAGGACGGACATCTGACCGACAAACCGCAGGTCATCCGCATCGAACGGGCAGGGTAGCTTTGTCCGACAGTCGCGCGGGACAAGAATTCCGCAGGCATTGAGGTCCGGTCTGGAGGCAGGCAGCTGCCACAGACCGGAACGAATTCGCGTCGACGCCGTTCTCTTGGTCACCAACCAGAGGAACCGCTTCATGGCTGACACCAACAAATCCGACACCCCCGATATCGACGACATCCAGAAGACGTTGGAAAAGCAGATTGCCGAACTGCGCAAGGAGATCACCAAGATCAACAAGAGCATTTCGGCGCGGGGCGCGGAGATGCTCGATGACGCCAGCGAACAGGCGTCCGAGTTGTACGACACCGCGGCGAACCGCGCTTCGCGTACGGCGCAACAACTGCGCAGCCAAGCCCAGGCTGTTTCGGAAGTCGCGCGCGAGAATCCTGGTACGACGACAGCTTTGGTCGGCGTGATCGGCCTGCTCGGCTTTCTGGCCGGCTTCGCCATTGCTCAATCGACGAACGATACCTCCCGCCGCTGGTATTGACCGCAGCGCAATAGGGCCGGGCTTCCGGCCTTTTCTATTGTTTTCAGCAAATCACTTTTAAGGAGGACACCATGGCTTCGTCAGCGTTGATCGGCATCCTGATCACATTCCTCGTCATCATCCTCGTTCTCTATCTGGTTCAACGCCTGCCGCTCGATGGCCGGATGAGACAAATAGTTCAGGTCATCGTCATCATCATCGGCATCATTTCGCTGCTCAAATACCTCGCGGTTTTTTAGGCCGCGAAGGCCGCCATTCTCACCGTTTTAAGACTGGCCCGGCGCGTGGCGATCGGGCCGGTCGTGTTTCAAGACGTAGTTTAATCGATTGATATTGTTGGATATTCGATAATATTCGTGGCAGGTCTTGCCGTTGTCATGCTCGTTTGACAAAACAGGCCCGCCTCCGGCGGGAGGCCGCATTGCCAACGAGGAAATCACCAGATGAATGTGGCCCAGAACATCGTCGCCGGCCTTGACCGGATACTCACCATGGAAC
Organism: Mesorhizobium sp. M7A.F.Ca.US.002.01.1.1; assembly: GCF_004022955.1. Classification (NCBI taxonomy): domain Bacteria; kingdom Pseudomonadati; phylum Pseudomonadota; class Alphaproteobacteria; order Hyphomicrobiales; family Phyllobacteriaceae; genus Mesorhizobium; species Mesorhizobium sp. M7A.F.Ca.US.002.01.1.1. The sequence goes on from NZ_RZQE01000223.1 coordinate 2,262, forward strand.
TGGTGCGCGTCACCGAACGGGCCGCCGTCGCGGCCGCCAGGCTGCGTGGGCGCGGCGACGAAAAGGCGGCCGACCAGGTCGCCGTGGATGCCATGCGCCAGGAACTCAACCGGCTTTCCATCAGGGGCACGGTGGTGATCGGCGAGGGCGAGCGCGATGAAGCGCCGATGCTCTATATCGGCGAAGAAGTCGGCTCCGGCAAAGGTCCGGCGGTCGATATCGCGCTCGATCCGCTCGAAGGCACGACGATCTGCGCCAAGAACCTGCCCAATGCGCTCGCCGTCATCGCCATCGCCGAAAAGGGCAGCCTGCTGTTTGCGCCCGATGTCTACATGGACAAGATCGCCATCGGTCCGGGCTATGCGGACGGCGTCATCGATATCGATGCCTCACCGGCCGAAAACATCGCCAGCCTCGCCCGCGCCAAGGGCGTGGCTATTTCGGACATCACCACCTGTATCCTCGACCGGCCACGTCATGCCAAGCTGATCGATGCCGTGCGCGCCACGGGTGCCGCGATCCGGCTGATCGGCGACGGCGATGTCGCCGGCGTCATCCACACCACGGATCCGGAAGAAACCGGCATCGATATCTATCTCGGCACTGGCGGAGCACCCGAGGGCGTGCTGGCCGCCGCCGCGCTGCGCTGCACCGGCGGCCAGATGCAGGGCAGGCTGATCCTCGACACACCGGAAAAGGTTGCTCGCGCGGCAAAGATGGGTATTTCCAATCCGAAACGGGTCTATCGGACGGAGGACATGGCGCGCGGCGATGTGCTGTTTGCGGCCACCGGTGTCACCGACGGCAACATGCTGGCTGGCGTCAAGTTCGGCCACAATTACATCACCACCCACACGATCGTGCTGCGCTCGTCGTCGCGGACGGTGCGCGAGATCAAGGCACGCCATCAGGACCTGGATAAGTTCTGACGCTTGCTTGCGAAGCCACCTTGCAATTGTTAGCCATTCGGGCGCACCCGATATTGGCTGCAAGGATTTGACGATGAAACCGTTCGACTGGCACGCGGATCCGATCTCGCGCGCCACCGCCATCACGCAGTCTTATCGCAACACCCAGAATGTGCGTCGCTTTCTCATCCGGGAATGCAGCTACGCATTCAGCTTCGACCGGCCTTTCATGGCCTGGCTCAAGGACGGTGTGGAAACGCCGATGGGCGATGCGGCCGACGAATGGCTTCGGCGCCAGGCTGAAAAGCGGAAAGCGCAGTTTTCTTGACACTTCCCGGACGGCGCACACCGTGAATCGCTTGGCTTTGCCTGCCTTTGGCCTATAGAGCGTCGCATGAACGTGACACGATTTAAATCGTTGCCAATGCAGGTCGTCGCCCCAAAACCGCTGCGCACTTTTGGGCGACATGCACTATCGTGCGGCCAACGATGAGTTGGCAAAGCGTATGACCGGCGAAAAGCGCCTCTTCCTCGATGTCAGGCAGTCGGTATCAGGGGTTTCCTGGGAGCACCGGCTGACCGAGCGGCAGGACATGATCGCGCTCGCCATCGCGCAAGGCTACGGGGTACCCGATATCGTAGCACGGGTGCTTGCCGGCCGCGGCGTCACCGCCGAGCAGACCGAGCGGTTTCTCGATCCGACGATCCGCGATCTTCTGCCGGATCCGGCATCGCTGACCGACATGCACAGGGCGGCGGCCCGGATCGCCGCCGCGGTGATGGCCAGGGAAAAGGTGGCGATCTTCGGCGACTATGATGTCGACGGCGCCGCCTCGTCGGCCTTGCTGAAGCGGTTCCTCACGCATTTCTCGGTGCCGTCGGAAATCTACATCCCGGATCGTATTTTCGAGGGCTATGGCCCCAACCCCGACGCCATGCGCGAACTTGTTTCGCGTGGCGCGACACTGATCGTCACCGTCGATTGCGGCACCAACAGCGCCGCTTCCATCGATGCCGCCAATGAGGCCGGGGCCGATGTCGTGGTGCTCGACCACCACCAGGTCGGCGGTGCCTTGCCGGCGGCAATCGCTGTCGTCAATCCCAATCGCGACGACGACCTTTCCGGGCAGGGCCATCTCTGTGCCGCCGGCGTGGTCTTCCTCGCCCTTGTGCAGACGGCCAGGATCCTGCGTAGCCGCATGGCCGATGCTACGCCGCCGGACCTGCTTTCGCTGCTCGATATCGTGGCATTGGCCACCGTTTGTGACGTGGTGCCGCTGACCGGCGTCAACCGTGCCTTCGTGGTCAAGGGGCTGCAGATGGCGCGCCAGCAGAAGAACGAAGGGCTCGCGGCACTGGCACGGGTGTCGCGCATCGGCGAGCCGATCAGCACCTTCCATCTGGCCTATCTGATCGGCCCGCGCATCAATGCCGGCGGACGCATCGGCGATGCCGCACTTGGCAGCCGGTTGCTTGCGACCGACGACCCGGTCGAGGCGCGCACCATTGCCGAGACGCTCGACCGGCTCAACCAGGAACGGCAGCTGATGGAGCAGGAGATGCTCGCGGCGGCGCGCGCCGAGGCCGATGCGGAGCTCGCCGGCGGCAATGGCCCGGCTATCGTCGTCACCGCCAGCAACAGCTGGCATCCGGGCATCGTCGGTTTGCTCGCCTCACGGCTGAAGGATCATGCCCGCCGGCCGGCCTTCGCCATCGCCTTCAACGCCAACGGCATCGGCACCGGCTCGGGCCGCTCGGTCTCGGGTTTCGACCTCGGCCGGCTGGTGCGCGAGGCGGCCATTGCCGGTCTGATCGTCAAGGGTGGCGGGCATGGCATGGCGGCGGGCATCACCGTCGAGCGGGCGAGGCTTGGTGAGCTCAGGGCTTTTTTCGAAGAGCGGGCGGCAGCCGACGTGTTTCGCCTGCAGGGCGAGGAAAGCCTGGCCATAGACGGTGCGCTTGCCGCTGAAGGCGCGACACTCAGCCTGCTCGACGCGCTGGAACAAGCCGGACCTTTCGGTGCCGGGCACGTGGCCCCTGTTTTCGCGTTGCCGCGCCACCGGTTGGCCGATGCGCGGCCGGTCGGCACCAATCACATCCGCGTCGAGCTGCAATCGGAAAGCGGCGGCCGGATCCAGGCGATCGCCTTTCGCGCCGTCGATACCGCGCTTGGCGAATTCCTGTTCAAGAACCGGGGCAAGACAATCCACGTCGCCGGTTCGCTCTCAGGAAATTACTGGAACGGCAACCGCACCGTTCAGTTTCGTATCACCGATGCGGCTCGTGCGTAGGTTTTGATCAGGCGAGAACTGTCTGCAGCCGGGTCAGTTCGCCGATTTGCGCCATCGTCGCCTGATAGCCGAGCTTGATCGCCTCGTCGGCGCGGTGGAACTCGGTCAGGCCGATATGGCTGAGCTTCGGCTGTAGCGACATGTCTGGCGGATCGCCGGCAAGTCTTGCGCGCGAAATGCGGTCCTGGATGATGTTGAAGGCCTCGACCATGACGCCGGTGATGCCGAGCCGGGTCTGATGCGACTGGTGTTCGGGATCGCCATGTCCGGCCCTCGGCGCGTCCTTTTCGACGACCAGTTCGCCAGCGCTGTGCTTGATGACGGCGGCACGGCCGAACAGGTCATAGTGAAGGTTGACCGCCACGACGAGCGGCTGCTCGTAGGCGCGGCAGACCGAAACCGGTACGGGGTTGACCAGAGCGCCGTCGACCAGCACGCGGCCGTTGCAATTCACCGGCTCGAACACGCCGGGAAGCGCATAAGAGGCGCGCATGGCGGTGATCAATGAGCCGCTCGACAGCCAGATTTCGTGGCCCGTGCGGATTTCGGAAGTGACCGCGACGAACGGCTTGGCAAGGTCCTCGAAACGAATGCCGGCCATGTGCTCGCGCAGCCTTGCATCGAGTTTCATGCCGCCGAACAGGCCGCTGCCGCGTAAATTGAGATCGAGCAGGCCGAAAATGCGGCGCTTGGTCAGGCTGCGGGCGAATTCTTCGAGCTCGTCCAGTTTGCCGGCGAGATAGCAGCCGCCGACCAGCGCGCCGATCGAGGTGCCGGCGATCATCGATACTTCGATGCCGGCTTCATCCAGCGCGCGCAGCACGCCGATATGCGCCCAGCCGCGGGCGCACCCGCCACCCAAGGCGAGGGAAATGCCTGTTTTCTTTTGGGAGTTCGTTTCGGACGCGCCGCCTGACGAGGACAGGCCGTTGGCCTCCCTGACATCTGGTCTGTTACGCAATGACGCCCACTCGAGCATCATGATCTCCCTTGTCCCACGGCTACTATACGAGCGGGGCGTATCGAAATGATGAATCTGTGTCGTTGGTGTCAGGCAGAAGGTTCAAGCTGTTGGTTTCCGATACGTGTTTTCCGCATCGAACAGCGGCTTGCTGCCGTCGATGGCAAGCGTCCCTTTGCCGTCGACCAGCCCCACCGTCCGATAAAAGCATGAACGCCGGCCAGTGTGACAGGTTGCGTCGTGGCCCAACACTTTGACGCGCAACCATATGGCATCCTGGTCACAATCCGTGAGCATCTCGACGACATGCTGAAAATTGCCTGATGTTTCGCCCTTTTTCCAAAGCGCGCTGCGCGAGCGCGACCAGTAGTGGGCGATGCCGGTCTCAAGCGTCAGCGCCAGTGCTTGCGCGTTCATATGCGCAACCATCAACAGCATGCCGTCCGCGGCGTCTGTCACGACGACCGTGACCAGCCCGGCTGCATCGAAGCGCGGCGAAAACACCGCGCCTTCCTCGAGAGCCTTCTTGTCCGACGGAGCTTTTGGAAATTCCAGTGCCGACATCGCCGGTCCTTATTTTGATGGCCGGCGAGGGCCGATCAGACCCCGCCGCCGCGCACCATGGTGACGAAACGGACCTGCTCTTCGGGCGTGTCCTTGAAAACGCCGGTGAAGGTCGAGGTCAGCGTGGTTGATCCCTGCTTGCGGATGCCGCGCATGGCCATGCACATGTGCTCGGCCTCGATCATGACGGCGACGCCGCGCGGATTGAGCACGTCCTGGATGACGCCGGCGATCTGCGCCGTCAGCGCCTCCTGGGTTTGCAGGCGGTGGGCGAAGATATCGACGACGCGTGCGATCTTGGACAGGCCGACGACCTTGCCGTCCGGAAGATACCCGACATGCGCCTTGCCGATGATCGGCACCATATGGTGCTCGCAATGCGAATGGAATGTGATGTCCTTGACGATGACCAGGTCATCGTAGCCGGCGACCTCCTCGAAGGTGCGGCCGAGCTCGTCGGCCGGGCACATGTCGTAACCACCGAACATTTCGCGAAAGGCCTTTGCCACCCGCTTCGGCGTGTCGACCAACCCTTCGCGGTCCGGATTGTCGCCGGTCCAGCGCAAAAGCGTGCGCACGGCGGCTTCGACTTCGGCTTCGCTTGGCCGGTCGGTGACCGGCTTTTCCATATAGGCTGACTGTGGCATTAGCTTCTTGATGACGGCATCCATAAAGGCGTCTCCCGTAGTCCCTCTCGGCGGAGGAACGAGTTGAACGGACCACGACCTTTCGGTGTCGGAAACTCGCCCCGTTTCCAGCCCCGTAAGCGGCGTGAACTTCCCGGCAAGGACATTGGCTTTCGTCGTTCTTGTCGATACCGGACTGCCAGCATTATATAAGGTCATAGCGAGCGAAAGGAAGACACGACAGCGGCAATCGCTGTTCGCTTGGCGGCGACGGATTGGAAAATTATGATAAACGACGTCTACAACGCGAAAATTCTCGGTTTTGCCGGAAACATCGCCCGCATCGGCCGTCTCGATCATCCTGACGCGACCGCCAAGGCGCACTCCAAGCTATGCGGTTCGACCGTCACCGTCGACCTCAAGATGCAGGACGGCGTCGTCACGGATTTTGCCCATGACGTGAAGGCCTGCGCGCTCGGCCAGGCGTCGTCATCGATCATGGCGCAGCATGTCGTCGGCGCGAGTGCCGAGGAATTGCGCGCGGTGCGCGACACCATGCTGAAGATGCTCAAGGAAAATGGCGCCCCGCCGGACGGCCGCTTTGCGGATCTCAGATATTTGGAGCCGGTGCGCGACTACAAGGCGCGGCACGCTTCGACCATGCTGACTTTCGATGCCGTGGTCGACGCGATCGGCCAGATCGAGAAGAAGCGCGCCGAAGAAGCGGCCTGACCTTGGGATTTGGCCGTCCACGGTGCGCAGGCTTCGCGCAGGCGCCCAAAATCTTTGTTGCCACGGCTTGGCATTTGGCTGGACAGGAACCGGGCCAGAAGGGTTTAAGCCTGCGCTTCCAGCGCCCGCCTGCTTTCGGCAAATTCACTTCTGAGCCAGTCGGCGAACGCGGCGGCCGGCTCCGAGAGGTCGTGCAGGTTTCTGGCCACCAGCCAATAGGCGCCGGATGCGACGTCGATGTCGAACGGCTTGACCAGCGCGCCGGATGCGATTTCCCCGCCGATCTGCAACAGATCGCCCAATGCCACGCCATGTCCGAGCAAGGCGGCCTGCTTTGAAAGCGACGCATCCGCCAGCATCGGCCCGCGCGCGGGCACGGCGTCGGCGGGCACGCCGGCCGCTTCGAACCAGCGCACCCAGCCCTGGCGATTCTCCTCGTGCAAAAGCGTGTAGCGGCCAAGATCGATTGGCTTCCTGAGGGCAGGGCCAGAAGCAAGCAGCGCCGGCGACAGGACCGGCGAATCGACCGTCGAGGCAAGCCGCTCGGCCTGGCTGCGCGGCCACGAGTCGGCATGCGCGCTGAAGCGCAAGGCAAGCTCCGGCTGATCGCTGCGGAACTCGATCAGCCTTGGATCGACCTCGAGAGAGACGTCGATGTCGGGCCGCAATTGGCGAAAGCGGTTGAGCCGGGGCACCAGCCACACGGAGGCAAGCGACGGCTCGACACTGACACGGACCACGGACTGCGCCGGTGTCGCCACCAGATCGCCAAGCAAGGTATCGATGGCGTCGAAACTTCTGACAAGCTGATCCAGCAGACGCCGGCCGGTGTCGGTCAGTTCGACTCGTCGATGGTGACGTTCGAACAAGGGTCGATGCAGGAAGATTTCGAGCTCGCGGATCTGCCGGCTGATCGCCGCCTGCGAGACGAAAAGCTCCTCGGCCGCCCGGCTGAAGCTCAGATGCCGGCCCGCCGCCTCGAAGCTCCTCAATGCCGTCAGCGGCAGGCGCC
>NZ_RZQE01000224.1:0-9354 GCF_004022955.1 Mesorhizobium sp. M7A.F.Ca.US.002.01.1.1
CGTCTCCTGCGCGCTCCACGCCGCCGTGGCGGCGGCTTTTCTGATCTCGCCTTCGGGGATTTCGAGTTCCCAGAATGCCGAGCAGCCGGAAGGCAGTGATCAGTCGGGCACCAACGTGGTCGGCAGCGCGCTGGACAAGGACCCGACGGCAATAAACGTTGCACTGGTGCCCAGCCCGCAACCGGCTGTCGCCGTTCCAGAACAGCCGCCGATCCCCAGCGCGAGGCCCAGTCCGCCAGCTGCCTCTTCAAAGACGGCGGATGAAAAGCGCGGCACGGCGGATGGCCAGGACCTGTCGGCGCAAGCGGCCAGCAAGGGCAAAAGGCAAAACGAGGCAGGCACTGCCGCGGAAGATAACTACCGCGGCGATGTCTTTAGAAAGCTCGGCAGCGTCAATCGCACTCTGCCGCCGTCCCTACAACTGGCGGCACGCAACAATGCGGTTGTTAAATTCGTCATAGGCAGGAAGGGCAACATAAATAAGTTGCGCATCCTGGAGACCTCAGGGTCGGCGGCTTTCGATCAGGCGGCCCTTGGCATTATCCGCAAAGCAGCCCCCTTCCCTTCGATTCCACCACAGGCAGCAAGCGCAAGTTTGGAGTTCGAGACCGAAATCGGCCCATTTTGAATGTGCGCAGAACAAAACGCTGCGGCCGCAAATCATCAACATCCCTGTGAGAGGAAACCGCCATGTACATCGCCATGAACCGCTTCAAGGTGCAGACCGGCTCGGAGAACGATTTCGAGGCCTTGTGGAAGAACCGCGATTCCAGCCTTGCGGAGATGAAGGGGTTCCGCGAATTCCACCTGCTGCGAGGCCCGGTCAACGAGACCGAAGGCTACACGCTGTTTGCATCGCACACGGTGTGGGCGAGCCACGATGATTTCATCGCCTGGACCAAGTCCGAGAATTTCCGCGCCGCCCACAGGAATGTCGGCACGACGAAGGTCCACTATCTCGGCCACCCCCAGTTCGAGGGTTTTTCGGTCGTCGAAGGCGCGTAATGCATGTCGCCCAAAAGTGGTCCCGGTTTGGGACAACGACATGCATAAAACAAAAGAGATAGAGACATTCACTGTTTCCACGAAACGGTGAATGGCTCTAACGACCGGCCGGAGTCAGGCTCCGGCCAGCAAGCTCGCATTGCCGCCCGCGGCGGTGGTGTCGACGCAGACGGCCCGCTCATGTGCATAAGCCGCCGGGTTCAACACTTCGCTGACCAGCGGCACGATCGGGCCTGAGCGATCAGCGATAACCCTGCGCACGATGCGCGCGGCCTCTGGCGTGCCGGAAAAAGCAACGATATCGACGCGCAGCGAGCGTGCCTCGACCGGATCAGGCCGGCCATCGATGGCGGCCAGCGGCAGGCCCTTGCCGGTCAGAGCGGAAAGGGCTGCCGGTGCACCCGGCGCAACGGCCAGCACGGCGTTGCCGGCGGCGAGCGCCTGGATCGTCTGCGCCAGCAGCGTATCACCATCGGGACCAAGGCACAGCACCCGTCCACGTGGCGACAGCGAGAGCGTGTTGGCTTCGCCGGTCGGCCCGGGCAGGTCGACCTGGCCGAAATCGATGCCGGCGGCCGCACCAATGGCCGCAGCACCCTTGCCGCGCAGATGCTTCCTCAGAATGGCGATCCGGTCCGGACGCGTCGACCAGCCGCCAAGTGTGGGATCAGGCAGATTGTCGGCAAGCTCGGTCGCCGTGACCTTGTGGCCGTCCTGCACATGGGTGCCGGCCTCCGGCCCCTTGCGGAAGCGGCGGAGATAGTGCGGACCGCCGGCCTTCGGCCCGGTGCCGGAAAGCCCCTCGCCGCCAAACGGCTGCGAACCGACGACGGCGCCGATCTGGTTGCGGTTGACATAGATGTTGCCGGCATGGATGCCATCGACGAAATGCTGCACGCGGCCCTCGATGCGGGTGTGCAGGCCGAAGGTCAGGCCATAACCCTTGCGGTTGATGGCGGCGATGACCGCGTCGATCTGGTCGGCGTCGAAACTGGCGACATGCAGCACCGGCCCGAACACCTCGCGCTCCATGTCCTCGATACCCTTGACCCGGAAGACATGCGGCGCGACGAAGCGACCTTCCCTGGGCGCCTCGAGCTTGGCGATCAGCCTGCCCTGCAGGCCCATCTTCGTGCAATACTCGCGGATCGAGCTTTGCGCCTCGTCGTCGATAACCGGGCCGACATCGGTCGAAATCCGCCAGGGATCGCCGACGTTGAGCGCCTCCATGGCGCCCTTCAGCATCTCCAGCATCTTCTTCTCGACGTCCTTCTGCACGTAGAGTACGCGCAGCGCCGAACAGCGCTGGCCGGCACTCTGGAAGGCGGAGGCGAGGATATCGCGCACCGCCTGTTCGGGCAGCGCGGTGGAATCGACGATCATGGCGTTGAGGCCGCCAGTCTCGGCGATCAGCATGGCGTCGGGCGCGGCCGTCTCGGCCAGCTGCTTCTCGATCAGCTTGGCAACCTCGGTCGAACCTGTGAAGCAGACGCCAGCGATGCGTGGATCGGCGGTGAGCGGCCCGCCGACCGATGGGCCGTCGCCAGGGAGCAACTGGATGACGTCTTCCGGCACGCCGGCCTCGCGCAGCAGTTCGACGGCGCGGAAGGCGATCAGCGGCGTCTGCTCGGCCGGCTTGGCGATCACCGAATTGCCGGTGACGAGCGCTGCCGCGATCTGGCCGGTGAAGATGGCGAGCGGGAAATTCCACGGCGAAATGCAGACGATGGCGCCGCGCGCCTGCGTGCCCACCTCGGCATTGGCCGCTTCGGTGGCGTAGTAGCGCAGGAAGTCGACGGCTTCACGCACCTCGGCGACGCCGTCGGCCAGCGATTTGCCGGCCTCGCGGGTGGCGAGTGCAAAGAACTCGACGGCATTCGCCTCATAGAGATCGGCGGCACGGTTGAGGATGGCGGCGCGCTCGGCGACGGGACGCTTCGCCCAGGCCGGTTGCGCTTCCACCGCAAAGCGCACGGCGGTCGCGACTTGCTTGGCAGCTGCTTCGCTGACCGTGCCGACCACTTCGGAAGGCTTTGCCGGGTTGACGATCGGACGCTGCTTGCCATAGCCGGCGGCCCGCGTAATCGGCTTGGCATGCCAGCGATCCGGCCCGGCGAAGGCCGCCCTGGCCTTGTCGATCGCCGCCAGCGTCACCGTGTCGGTGATGTCGAATCCTTTCGAATTGCGACGCCCGGCTCCAAAAATCTGGGAAGGCCGGGCAATCGCCGGATTGGCTGCCGGACCCTGGCTTTCGACCGTCTCGAGCGGATCGCGCGCAATGTCCTCCGGCTCGACATCCTCATCGGTCAGCTGGTGCACGAAGGAGGAGTTGGCGCCGTTCTCCAGCAGCCGGCGCACCAGATAGGCCAGCAGATCGGAATGCGCACCGACCGGCGCATAGATCCGGCAGCGCGTGCCTTCGGACCGTCGCACCGTCTCGTGCAGCGCCTCGCCCATGCCGTGCAGGCGCTGGAACTCGAAGGAATCGCGGTTATTATCAGCCATCGACAGGATGGCGGCGACGGTATGGGCGTTGTGGGTGGCGAACTGCGGATAGATGCGGTCGGTCATGCCAAGCAGCTTCTTCGCGCAAGCCATGTAGGAGACGTCGGTGTTGGCCTTGCGGGTGAAGACGGGATAACCGGTGAGTCCCAACGTCTGACCCCGCTTGATCTCGGTGTCCCAATAGGCGCCCTTGACCAGCCGAACCATGATGTTGCGGTCGTATTTCTTGGCCAGCGCATAGAGCCAGTCGATGGCGAAGGCCGCGCGTGGCCCATACGCCTGCACCACCACGCCAAACCCGTTCCAGCCGGCAAGTTCCGGCTCGGCCAGCACCCGCTCGATGACGTCGAGCGATAGATCGAGGCGGTCGGCCTCCTCGGCATCGATGTTGAGACCCATGCGCGAGTGGCGCGCGGCCAGCGCCAGCGACAAAAGCCGCTCGGCCATCACAGGCAGCATCTCTTCCTTCTGCGCCACCTCGTAGCGCGGATGCAGTGCCGAAAGCTTGACCGAGATGCCGTGGTTCTGCCTGATATCAGGACCGTTGGAGCCGGAATCGAGCGACGAAATCGCGTCGGCATAGGCCTTGTGATAGCGCAAGGCGTCGGCCTCGGTGCGGGCCGCCTCGCCCAGCATGTCGAAGGAATAGAGATAACCCTTCTGGGTCATAGGCCGGCCGCGCTTGACGGCTTCAGTGATGGTGCGGCCGAGCACGAACTGCTCGCCCATCTCGCGCATGGCGGCGGCCACCGCCTTGCGGATGACCGGCTCGCCCAGCCGCCGCACCATAGAACGCAGCGTGCCCTCGATGCCGCCCTCGCCTTCGTCGAGGACGCGGCCGGTCAGCATCAGCGCCCAGGTCGAGGCGTTGACGAAGATGGAGCTCGAACCGCCCGAATGCGCCGACCAGTCGTGCGGCGCGATCTTGTCGGCGATGAGGTCGTCCATCGTCTCGGTATCGGGCACGCGCAGCAGCGCCTCGGCCAGGCACATCAGCGCCACGCCTTCCTTGGTGGAGAGACCGTAAGCGGAGAGGAAGACTTCCATCAGCCTTGGATCCGACGAACCGCGCACCGCGCGCACCAGATCGGCGGCGCGAGCCGAGATCGCCTTGCGGTCTTTCCCGGAGAGCCCCGTCGCCTCGGCAAGCCGCTTCACGGCCTCGTCTTCGTCGGGCAGGTAGTTGGCGCGGATCTGCTGGCGGATGGCATCGAGCGCTGGCATGGCGGTCCCGTGGATCGAGCAAAGGGGATCGGGCCGGCGGTCACCGGACCGAATGGCGCAAGCTAGCACAAGTGCAAAATTTCGGCCGGTCCAAAGAAATCGACATTGGAGGTCATTCGATCTATCCTAGCGGCATATAATTGACATTTGGACTGCGATTTCGATGACAGAAGACCAATTGGACCGCATAGATCGGAATATCCTGGCCGCACTTGCAAGCGACGGCCGGCTTTCCATGTCAGAACTGGCCGCAAAGGTCGGCCTGTCGAAGACGCCGGTGCAGGCGCGGGTGAAGCGGCTTGAGAAGGACGGCTATATCAGAGGCTACCAGGCGATCGTCGACCGCGAGCGCATGGGCGAAGGCCATGTCGCATTCGTCCAGGTGAAATTGTCCGACACCAGATCCGCCGCGCTCGACGCCTTCAACCGGTCCGTACAGGCTGTGCCGGAGATCGAACAGTGCCACATGATGGCGTCGAGCTTCGATTATCTGCTGAAAGTCCGCACCAGGGACATCGCCGCCTACCGCCGCGTCCTCGGCGAGCGCATCTCGGCCCTGCCCCATGTCGCCCAGACCTCGACCTTTGTAGCGATGGAGACCGTGAAGGACCGGTAGATCACTCCGAAAGCGTCTTCAAGAACGCCACCAGAGCAGCGCGTTCTCGGTCTGAAAGCTCCAACGGGTGAACCTCTGATACCCCTTCGACGCTGGGCGCGGCCTTCGCATAATGCGCCACGACCTCGTCGAGCGACGAAAACTGCCCCGCATGCATATAGGGCGGTCGCGTTGCCGCACCGCGCAGAGACGGCGTCTTGTAGGCGCGGATGAGTTGTGGCGCATTCTTGACCATGAAGCGCAGTTCGCCGCAGGCGGCAACCTCGCCGTCCCGATAGGCGCCAAGGCAGTTGAACGGGTCGGCCTCGACTTGGTGCACGGCATCGATGCGGCCGCGATCCGGCGGCAGGCCCGCAACAGGCGGCACGCCGGTGTTGTGAAAGCTGTTGTCGGTGAAGCGCGGGCCGTTGTGACAGGTCACGCAATTGGCCTTGCCGATGAACAGTTTAAGCCCAAGGATTTCTTGTTTGGAAAAGACAGCATCGCCCTTCGGCTCGGCACCGGTGGCGAGGTCCAGCGCAAAGCGGTCGAAGCGCGCTGGCGCTGGCGCTATCGAGCGTTCGAAGGCGGCAATCGCCTTGCCGATATTGACGAAGACACCGTTGATGGCGTCGCGCTGCGCGCTGCTCATGGCATGCCAGGCTGCTTTCTCGGCATCGTTTCCAAGTGGGCTGGCATTCAACGGCATGCCGGAAAAATCGGGCAGCGGCCCAAAAATGCGCTCATAGCGCTCGCCGAAGCGCGCCTTGATGTAATGCGCGTAGGCAGCGCGGTTTCCCGCCTGCTCCAGCGGATTTTCGAGCGGCGTCAACGCTTGCGCCCACAGGCTGTCGCGACGGCCATCCCAGAAGAACCAGGGATCGTGCGCCACGCCCGCCAGCGGCATGGTGCGCCGGTTGGTGTGGCCGACGCCGACCGCCTGCGGCAGGTCGTCCTGGAACTGGCGGTCGATCTTGTGGCAGGGCGAACAGGATACCGACCCGTCACCGCTCATGCCCTGATCGAAGAACAGCGTCGAGCCGAGTGCGGCGGCGGCCGGCACGTCGGCAAAACGATTGGTGGTGTCGGCCTTGAGCGCCGGCAGCGACGACAGCGCCAGCGAAGCGATAGTCTTCTTTTCTGCGTCGGAAAAATCAGGCTTGCCGCAGCCCACGAGGACGACGGCGACCATCAGCGCCAGAAAGCGGAAAAGGCGCTTCATCGATCGCTCACAGCACCACGTTGAACAGTACGGTATCGGAGCCGGCGCCGGATGAGATGGCGAAACGAAGTTGCCACCAGCCGCTCATGGTGAATTTCAGCCCCTCGATGCGGTAACGGCCTTCGCCCAGGTAATCGGTGACCTGCGGGCTGGTCGGCAGGCCGTGATTGTGTTGCGGCATGCCGCCGGAGATGGCGATCGCGGCGCGCTCCACCGAAGCCCCTGTCTTTGTCTTCAGGGTCAGCAGCCAGGATTCCAGTTCGCCCTGCCGCACCACGCCCCGTTCCGGCACGAAACTCGCCACGTACAGCCCGTTGTCGGTTTTCTTCGTCCGCGCGACATCCGGGCCGGCTGGCAGCGACGAACGCGGCGCCGCCAGGAAGACGACCGCGAGAATGCCGACCAGCAAGGCAGCCAGACCAAGACCCGCCAGAAGATAACGCCATATCGATGCCAAACCGGTTCCTCTTCTGCAGACAACGCTCTGCCGAACGGATCGCATCCCGCCAGCCTGTGGGAAAACGCTGTGGCGGAAAAAACCCTGCTTGCCAAGCATGGCGCTGCCGATGGCAAAAAGCTACAGCACCGGGAAGCACTGGAGGATTGTAGATGGCGGGAACCGGCGTCGCCTCGATCGGCGAATGCATGCTCGAACTGTCGGGCCAGACCGGACCGAACTGGCGCATGGGCTTTGCCGGCGACACGTTCAACACGCTGTGGGCGCTGCACGCGCTGAGCACTGAGCGGCCGGCAACCTATGTCTCGGCCTTCGGCGACGATCCGTTCTCGCAAGCCCAGATCGATTTCTTAGGCCAGAACGGCATCGGCATCGGCTCCAGCCCGATCATAGCGGGCGCACGGCCTGGCCTCTATGCCATCACGCTGACCGGGGCCGAGCGTTCCTTCACCTACTGGCGCGGCGACGCCGCCGCGCGGCAGCTCGCCTCAGACCCGGTTGCATTGTCGAAAAACCTGGTAAATCAGGCGCTTGTCTATTTTTCCGGAATCACTTTGGCAATTCTGGATGAGGCCGCGCGCGCCGTATTGCTGGCGGCCGTCGCCAAGGCGCGCTCGGCCGGTTCACTTGTCGCCTTCGATCCCAACTACCGGCCGCGGCTTTGGCGCAATCGCGAGGATGCACAGGCAGCGATCGTCGAAGCCCTTGCCGCCACCGACATCGCATTGCCGACTTTCCCCGACGAGCAGATGCTGTTTGGCGATGCAACACCGCAAGCGACCGCAAAGCGACTCAGGCAACTGGTTAGCGAGGTCGTCGTCAAGAACGGCGAGCAGCCCGCCCTGATTGCCCAAGGAGAAACACTACGCGAAGTCCCGGCGATCCATGTCGCCGCCCCCGCCGATACGACCGGCGCCGGCGATTCGTTCAACGGCGGCTATCTTGCGGCTCGTCTTGCCGGCCACGACCCGCAGGAAGCCGCGCGCCGTGCGCATCGTGTCGCCGCCGCCGTGGTGCAAGTGCGCGGCGCGCTGGCGCCGTTCGAGACGCTGCGGGCGGCTTTCGAAGGCTAAGGTCGGAAAAACTAGGGCAGGCGGAACCTGTATTCCGTGACGTGGTGGTAGATCGCGCCCGGCCACAGCGTTGCTTGCGGGAAATAAGGCCGGTTCGGCGCGTCCGGCCAAATCTGCGGCTCCAGGCAGAAGCCGCAAAAGGCCTTGTAGTTCCGCCCTTCCAGCCCGGTGCGCGGCGTCACATACTGGCCGGTATAGAGCTGGACGCCGGGCTCGGTGGTCCAGACCTCCATCTCGACACCGGAACTGGCGCCTTGCGTCCATGCCGCCTGCTTGAGCGGCCCGCGTGCCGAAGCAAGGCAGAAATTCTGGTCGTAGGGCAGTTGATCACCCTCGGTTTCCATGCGCAGCGGCCGCGCCTGGCGGAAATCGAATGGCGTGCCGTCAACCGGCTTGACCACGCCTGTGGGGATCATGTCGCCATCGACCGGCAGGTAGGCGCCGGCATTCAGCATCATCCTGTGGTCGAGAATGTCGCCTGCGCCGCCATCATCCAGGTTGAAATAGGAATGCTGGGTGAGATTGCACAGCGTCGGCTCCTCGCAGGTGGCGGTCAGCTCGACGCTGAGCGTGCCGGGGATCTTCAGCCGGTAGGTGCAGGTGACGTCGAGCGCGCCGGGAAAACCCATCGTGCCGTCGGGATCGTGCAGCGTCAGCGTGACGAAATCCCTGCCATGCAAGGAAACCGTCCACGCCCGGTGGGAGTAACCTTGCGAGCCGCCATGCAGCGTATGCTTGTCGAGGAAGTTTTGCTCGGTCTGGTAGCGGCTGCCGCCAATGGTGAAGCGGCCGTCGCGGATGCGGTTGGCATAGCGGCCGACGACCGCACCGAAGAAGGCCGTATCCGTCTCGTAGCCTTCCAGACTGTCATAGCCGAGCACCAGCGGAGCATCGTGCCCGGTCAGGCGCAAATCCTGGATGATCGCGCCCAGACCGATGATGTTGGCTGTGATGCCGCCGCCCCTGATCGTGAAGCGACGCACCTGCTCGCCAGCCTGCGTCGTGCCGAAAACCTCGCCGTCCTTCATCGCCATGCCCGTAAATGCCAGTTGATCCAGAAGACTTCGGCTGGTTTTTCCATGAGAGATGGGCAGGCCATCGGCCTCCCCATCCCAGGGATAGCCTATCAGAGGCCGAGGCCGCCGATGCAGACATATTTGGTGTCGAGATAATCCTCGATGCCCTGATGCCCGCCTTCCTTGCCGAGGCCGGATTCCTTGACGCCGCCGAACGGCGCCTCCGGCGTGGTGATGAGGCCTTCATTGACCCCGCC
>NZ_RZQE01000225.1:0-9140 GCF_004022955.1 Mesorhizobium sp. M7A.F.Ca.US.002.01.1.1
TCGCCAAGGAGCCCAATGAGGCCAACCGCTTCGGCTGGATCGTCGAGGTCGATGTCAACGACCCGACCTCGACGCCGAGGAAGCGCACCGCCATGGGCCGCTTCAAGCATGAGGGCGCCGAATCGATTGTCGCCAGGGACGGCCGCGTCGTCTTCTATCTCGGTGACGACGAGCGCTTCGACTATGTCTACAAGTTCGTGACCAAGGCCGCGTTCGATCCGAACGATCATGCCGCCAACAGGGACCTGCTCGATGATGGCACGCTGCATGTCGCCAGGTTCGCCGAAGATGGCACGGTCGAATGGCTGCCGATCGTCTTCGGCCAGGGACCGCTGACGGCTGAAAACGGTTTCACTGGCCAGGCCGACGTGCTGATCGAGACGCGCCGCGCCGCCGACCTGCTCGGTGCCACCAAGATGGACCGCCCCGAAGACATCCAGCCCAATGCCGTCAATGGCAAGGTCTATGTCATGCTGACCAACAATTCGAAGCGCAAGGCCGACCAGGTAGACGCCGCCAACCCGCGCGCCGAAAACGCCTTTGGCCACATCATCGAGATCGCCGAGGACGGCGGTGATTTCACCGCCGCCAAGGGCAAGTGGGAAGTGCTGCTGAAATGCGGTGATCCGGCGGTTGCCGATGTCGGCGCCACCTTCTCGACGGCAACGACGGCCAATGGCTGGTTCGGCATGCCCGACAATTGCGCGGTCGATTCGGCCGGGCGTCTCTGGGTCGCAACCGACGGCCAAGGCCCGAAAGCCACCGGCCGCACGGATGGTCTGTGGGCGGTGGACACGGAAGGGGCGGCGCGGGCAACCTCGAAACTGTTCTTCCGCGTGCCGATCGGCGCCGAAATGTGCGGTCCGCTGTTTGCGCCCGACGACCAGACCGCCTTCGTCGCCGTCCAGCATCCGGGCGATGGCGGCGAGGACTGGGAAGCGTTCGGCCGCCCGTCCTACTATGAGGATCTGTCGACGCGCTGGCCCGACTTCAAGCCCGACATGCCGGTGCGGCCGTCGGTGGTCGCCATCACCAGACAGGGCGGCGGCAAGATCGCGGTCTGATTGCCTCCAGCATGGGGCGCAGCAGCGGAGCAGATTTGCACCGCTGCCGCCCTTTGAAGTCGCGGCATGGGGTGAAGTCGGTCAAGCCTCGGGAAAGATTGGCAATTTAAACATGGCGCCCTAGGTCTTTATCAGGAGATCGCCATGTCGAAGTCCGTCTATGACCGTGGCTTGCTCAAGCCAGCCGATATCGCCAAGCTGCAGCGCGTGTTCGACGAGGCCTGCCGGCGGCGCGAGGCACATCCCGATTCCGCCGACGCGCGGGAAATCGCGCTTAACCTGCTCGCCCTGCACAATGCCGGCATGGTGGAAGAGGACATGCTGATGGAGGCCGTCGGTTTCCGGCGGCTGGAACCCAAATCAGCGTGATGCGCCGGGTTGGTGCGAGGCCGACCCTGCAATCCGTTTGGCGATCGCCTTGGCCAGGATGCCGGCATTGGCGAAGCAGCCGCGAATGCTCGGCCGCATGCCGGTGAACCACAGACCGGGCAATTTCGGATCGGCTTGCCCGCCGTTGAAGAGCGGAACGCCCTTGGCGTCGAGCACGCCGAGCTTGCCGACCATCGGCTCCAGCCCGGTGCGGTAGCCTGTCGCGGCAATGACGATGTCAGGATAGATCAGGCTGCCATCGGCCAGGATCACGCCGTCACGGGTGAATTCCCTTATGCCGGGTACGACGGTGATCTTGCCGGCCTTTATGGCGCTGACGGCGCCATCGTCGGCGGCGATCGCGGTGTAATCCGAGGTCAGGCGGCTGGCGCCGCCCGCAGGCGCGGGCGGCAGGCCGAATTTGGTCAGGTCGCCGAAAGCCAGGCGCTGCGTCGCCGACATCACCGCGTCGGCGACCCGCAACGGCAAGCGAGCCATGAACGGCGAAAGCCGGTGCACGGCGATCTTGCCGATGCGCTTGGGCAGCAGGGCGGGACCGCTGCGGGCCGACAGCCAGATGGCGGCCGTGTCTATGCCGGCCAGATGATTGAGCGCATCGAAACCCGAATTGCCGGCGCCGACGACCAGCACTTTCTGGCCCGCATAGGCCTGTGCGTCACCGAAATCCGCCGAATGGATGATGCGCCCGACGAAATCCTTCATGCCTTTCCATTCGGGAATGAACGGCTGCCTATCGCGGCCGGTGGCGACGACGACATTGCGGGCCAGCCGCAGGCCAGCGCTGGTCCGTACCGCCCAGTGATCGCCCTTGAAGGCAATCTCTTCGACAGCGACGCCAAACTGCACCGGCAGCCGGTTTTCCTCCCTGAAATCATTCATGTGGCGGATGACGACCGTCCGGTGCGGAAAGGCGGGGGTGCCGGGGGGATAGGGGAGACCAGGCAGCGAAGAAAGATCGCGGTGGGTGTTGAGATGCAATTGCTGGTGCCGCCGGTGCCATGGCTCAGCCAACCGGCTTTCCTTTTCCAGGATCGCCGTCGGCACGCCGGCGTTCATCAAGGCGTGCGCGACGGCCAGCCCGGCAGCACCGGCGCCGACGACGATTGCCGGCTCGACCTTGGCCGGCAGATCCACAACCGATCTGATTGTCGTATCAGTCATTCACTCGAATCCCGTTCGACGCTAGGCTGGCAGGACGCTGTAACCGTTTGATCCCGCGCAGGATCCCTGCAGCAAACCGCGGCCGAAATTTCGAGCGATGCGAATTAGCTCCGTACGCCGGGCCGCGGTTGCGCTCTATATGGCATATGCGCGATATCAACGGTAATCAGGTCGCGGCAATGTGATTGATTCGAGGCTCGGGGTGGCTGGCGGGTCTCGGTTATCCCCACGCGCATGCCCGAAATCGACTCCGATTTTCGAGTCATGCGCAGAATCAAAGTGTTACAGCACCTTGGCGCGTCCTGGACGGCCGGCGCTGTAGGCGGCACGCGGAATCTCGACCATGCCCTCCTTGCGGTTCTATTTCGACAAGATCCTTGAGGCCGCCGCGCCCGAGGTCGAGCGGCAGGCGCTGACCCATGTCGAACGCCTGGCACTGGTGCGCCGCTATGGCGACTTCTCGCTCGCCTATTCCACCGCCGTGCAAGGCAAGCTCTCCTATTTCGGCGACGCCGACGGCTACATCGCCTTCGGTACCAAGATGAAGCACCATTTCGCGCTCGGCGACCCGGTGGCGGCTCCGGCGCGTCGGGCCGATTACATCAAGCGCTTCGTCGAGACCGCCGGCAGCCCGTGGTTCGTGCAGGTCGGCGAGGAAACCGCACGCGTGCTGGCCGGCCTTGGCTACAAGGTCAATCGCCTCGGCATCGACACCCGCCTCACCCTGCCCGAGCATGATTTTTCCGGGAAGCGCAACGAGACCGTGCGCTACTCCGAGCGCTGGCTGCTGAAGAAAGGCTTTTCGTTCGACGAGGACAAGCGCACGATTTTTCTGGATGAAATTGCCCGGCTTTCGGAAAACTGGCGCGGCGACCGCATCGTCAAGCGCTGGGAGATGGGCTTTCTCAACCGCAACTTTGCCGACCATCTCGGCACCGACATGCGCCGTTTCGTCCTGCACGGTCCCGACGGCGGACTGGTCGCTCTGCTCGACTTCGACCCGCTGTGCCGCAACGGAAAGGTCATCGGCTACACGACGGCCTTCAAGCGCAAGCATATCGACGCTTCGCCGCATGCCGAGGTCGGCCTGACCAAATTTGCCGTCGACCGTTTTCGCGAAGAGGGCATCTCGGTGGTCACGCTCGGCCTGTCGCCGATGCTCGATATCGGGCCAAGCGGCTTTGCCGAAAGCGATTTCTGGCGCAATGCCTTCCAGCGCGCCTACGATTCGCCCTGGGTCAATCGCCGCAGGTTCAACCTGCAGGGCCAGGCGGCCTTCAAGCGCCGCTTCCACGGTGTCGAGGAGCCGGTCTACATCGCCTTCCGCAAGGGGACGTATGTCGAGATGCTGGGGTTGCTGCGGCTGGTCAAGGCGATCTAGATCTATCGATATTCAGGTGAGGCCGGCCTGCAAATGGCGGCTTCCTGCGCTTCCGGTGCTCACGTACGAAAAGTACGCTCCGCTCCGGTTCTCGGAATCCGCCATTTTCGACTCGGCCTGACCTGAATCTCAACAGACCTGGCGGCGTTCTGCCGTCAATTCCTCAACCGATACCCTGTCCTGAAGATCCAGGCGACGATCGTTATACAGATCAGCAGGAAGACGACCGTCATGCCGAGGCTGACGCCGACCGAGACGTCGGACTTGCCGTAGAAGCTCCAGCGGAAACCGCTGATCAGGTAGACGACCGGGTTGAACAGCGTGATCGTGCGCCAGACCTCGGGCAGCATGTTGATCGAATAGAAGCTGCCACCGAGGAAGGTCAGCGGCGTGATGATCAGCAGCGGAACCAGTTGCAGCTGCTCGAAACTCTTCGCCCAGATGCCGATGATGAAGCCGAACAGGCTGAAGGTCACCGCCGTCAGCACCAGGAAGGCGAGCATCCAGAACGGATGCAGGATGGTGAGCGGCACGAACAGCGAGGCGGTGGCCAGGATGATCAGGCCGAGGATGATCGACTTGGTCGCGGCACCGCCGACATAGGCGATGACGATCTCCAGATAGGAGACCGGCGCCGACAGAAGCTCGTAGATCGAGCCGACGAATTTCGGGAAATAGATGGCAAAGGAGGCGTTGGAGATCGACTGCGTCAACAGCGACAGCATGATCAGACCCGGCACGATGAAGGCGCCGTAGCTGATGCCGTCGATCTCGGTGATGCGCGAGCCGATGGCCGAGCCGAAGACGACGAAATACAGCGACGTCGAGATGACCGGCGAGACGATGCTCTGCAGCACGGTGCGGAAAGCACGTGCCATTTCCATCCGGTAGATCGCCCATACTGCGCGAAGGTTCATGGCTCCCTCCTCACCAGATTGACGAAGATCTCCTCGAGCGAAGAGTTTTGCGTGTCGATATCGCGGAACTGGATGCCGCCGGCCTCGAGATCGCGCATCAACGAGGCGACGCCGGGCCGCTCGGCCTGGTTGTCATAGGTGTAGGTCAGCTGCCCGCCATCGGGCGACAATTCCAGCGCATAGCGCGAGAGCGCCTCGGGAATGGCCGTCAGCGGATTGCGCAGTTCCAGCACCAGCCGCTTGCGGCCGAGCTTGCGCATCAGTTCGGCCTTGTTCTCGACCAGGATGATCTCGCCGCGGTTGATGACGCCGACGCGGTCGGCCATCGCTTCGGCTTCCTCGATATAGTGCGTGGTGAGGATGATGGTGACGCCGTCCTCGCGCAGCCGGCGCACCATCGCCCACATGTCCTGGCGCAGCTCGACGTCGACGCCGGCGGTCGGCTCGTCGAGGAACAGGATGCGCGGCTCATGCGACAGCGCCTTGGCGATCATCAGCCGGCGCTTCATGCCGCCCGACAGGGTGATCGCCTTGGCGTCCTTCTTGTCCCACAGTGAGAGATCGCGCAGCACCTTCTCGACAAAGCCGTGGTTGGCCGGCTTGCCGAACAGGCCACGGCTGTAATTGACCGTCGCCCAGACGCTCTCGAAGGCATCGATGGTCAGTTCCTGCGGCACCAGCCCGATCAGACCGCGCGCGGCGCGATAATCCTTGTTGATGTCGTGGCCGTCGACGGTGACGGTGCCCGACGAGCGGTTGACGATGCCGCAGACGATCGAGATCAGCGTCGTCTTGCCGGCGCCATTGGGCCCAAGCAGCGCGAAGATTTCGCCGCGCTGAATGTCGAGATTGACTTCCTTGAGCGCGGTAAAACCGGTGGCGTAGGTCTTGGAGACCCCGGAAATGGACAGGATGGAAGGCATGGATGAAAACGGCTGCTTGAAAGAGGTCCCCTGATATAGGCCGAATGTCGGTGCTTGCAACCGCAAGTCAATGCCCTGCTGACAGTTCTCGACAATCGTTGCAGGCCGGCCATTGCAGGTGCGGCGCACAGGCCCGGAGTTGCGCGGCATGCAACCGGGAAAATTGTCCTGTGGCGTTCAGCCTCGCGGCAGGACGCCGCTTTGACCTGAACTCGCTTCGGGCCTATTCTTCGCGAGTATTTGCAGCAGCCGGAGCCCATCATGGACCCGCTCATACTTTCGCGTATCCAGTTCGGCGCGAATATTTCATTCCACATTCTATTTCCGACGATCACCATTGCGCTGGGTTGGGTGCTGCTGTTCTTCAAGCTGCGCTACAACGCCACCAACGATTCCGCCTGGATGCGCGCCTATTTCACCTGGGTGAAGGTGTTCGCGCTGTCCTTTGCCATGGGCGTGGTTTCGGGCGTCACCATGAGCTTCCAGTTCGGCACCAACTGGCCGGGCTACATGGAAAAGGTCGGCAACATCGCCGGGCCGCTGCTGGCCTACGAGATCCTCACCGCCTTCTTCCTCGAAGCGGCCTTCCTCGGCATCATGCTGTTCGGCTTCCGCCGCGTTTCCAACCGCATCCACACGCTGGCGACGGTGCTTGTCGCCGGCGGCACCACCGTCTCGGCGTTCTGGATCATCGCGCTCAATTCCTGGATGCAGACGCCGGCCGGCTTCGAGATGCGCGACGGCGTGGCGCATGCGGTCGACTGGTGGGCAATCATCTTCAACCCGTCGATGCCCTACAGGCTGACCCACATGCTGCTGGCGTCCGGGCTGACGGTGTCGTTCCTGATCGCTGGCCTGTCGGCGCTGCGCTATCTCACCGGCGACCGTTCGGAATCGATGTGGAAGGCGCTGCGCACCGGCGTCTTCACGGCCGCGATCCTGATCCCGATCCAGATCTTCGCCGGCGACCAGCATGGGCTGAACACGCTGGAGCACCAGCCGCAGAAGATCGCCGCCATGGAAGCCAACTGGAACACCGGCCCCAACGTGCCGCTGGTGCTTTTTGCGCTTCCCGACGAGGCCGCGAAGGAAAACAAATTCGAGATCGCCATTCCCGACGGCGCCAGCCTGGTGCTGCGGCACTCGACCAGCGGTGTCGTGCCGGGACTGAACGATTATCCCGGCAACCATCCGCCGGTCTTTCCGGTGTTCTGGGGTTTCCGCGTGATGGTCGGCACAGGCATATTGATGCTGCTCGTCTCATGGTCGGCGGCCTTCTTCCTCAAGCGCCGGCACAGCCTGCCGAAGCCGCTCGCCATGCTGATGGTACCGATGGCGCTGTCGGGCTGGCTGGCGACGCTGGCCGGCTGGTACACCACCGAAATCGGCCGCCAGCCCTGGCTGGTGACGGGCGTGCTGAAAACGGCAGACGCGGTCGGCCCGGTGGCGGGCAGCCATGTCGCGCTGACGCTGGCGACCTACCTCGTTCTCTATGTGCTTTTGCTGATCGCCTATCTCGGCGTGCTGGTGCACCTGGCGCTGAAGGCGGCGAAGGACGGCGATTCATCGCCGCTGCCGGGCGTCATGAACGCCGCCATGTCACAGCCGGCGGCTGGCGAGTAGGAGAAGAAGATGAGCTTCGACTGGCCAACCGCGCTTCCCCTCATCTTCGCCGGCCTGATGGGCCTCGCCATCCTGATCTACGTCATTCTCGACGGTTTCGATCTCGGCATCGGCATCCTGTTCGCCGCCGCCGAAGACGCCGAACAGGATACGATGATTGCCGCGATCGGCCCGTTCTGGGACGCCAACGAAACCTGGCTGGTGCTGGCCGTCGGCCTGCTGCTGGTCGCCTTCCCGCTGGCGCATGGCGTCATCCTGACGGCGCTCTACATTCCGGTCTTCGTGCTTTTGCTCGGGCTGATCCTGCGCGGCGTTGCCTTCGATTTCCGCGCCAAGGTGCCAGCTGGCCGGAAGCATCGCTGGAACCGTATTTTCTTCCTGGGTTCGCTCATCGCCTCGCTGGCGCAGGGCTACATGCTGGGTGTCTATGTGCTCGGCCTCGATGTCGGCCTCGGCGGCATGGCGTTCGGCGTGCTGGTGGCGTTCTGCCTTGCCGCCGCCTACGCGGCGATGGGTGCCGCCTGGGTGATCTACAAGACTGAAGGCGAATTGCAGAAGAAGGCGGTGCGCTGGCTGCGCACGACGCTGGTGCTGACCGCGCTCGGCATGGCCGCGGTGTCGCTGGCGACGCCCTTCGCCAGCCCGCGCATCTTCGACAAATGGTTCGTCTGGCCGGAGATGCTTTATCTGTCGCCGCTGCCGATCCTGTCGGCGCTGCTGTTTCTGTGGCTGTGGCGGCAGACCTTCCATCTGCCGAAGCCCGACGACCGCCATTCACTGACGCCGTTCCTGACGCTAGCGGCCATCTTCGCGCTTGGCTTTGCCGGCCTCGCCTGGTCGTTCTACCCGTTCGTGGTGCCGGATCGCCTGACCATCTGGCAGGCAGCCTCGGCACCGGAAAGCCTGGCCATCATCCTGGCCGGCACCGTGGTCGTGCTGCCGATCATCATCTTCTATTCCTTCTATGCCTACCGGGTGTTCGGCGGCAAGGCGACCGACCTGACCTACGATTGATCCGCTCCACCTCTTTGACGCAAAAGCGCCATGCGCTTTCCCCAGGAAGGGCTGCTTTCAGATCAGCCCGGAATCGCGCGCGGCAGCTGTGGCCTCGCCACGCGAGATGGCATCCAGCTTACCCAGAACCGCGGAGACATGGTGATCGACGGTTTTTGGTGAAATGGTCAGATGCTCTGCGATCCGCTTGTTGGAGAAGCCGCGCTCGATCAGTTGCAGCACTTCCATCTGGCGTTGGGTCAGGCCGGCGCTGTTGGCGCGCGTGGTCTGGCGCGGCCCCCGGGCGATGCGAATGACGCCGTTGCGCCGCATGATTTCGCGCACATGGCTCGCAACCGGCTTGGCTCCAAGGGTCTCGAATATCTCGAGTGCCGCACGCTGCGCCGGCTCATCGCCCTGGGCGAGCGCGAGCGCACGTTCATAAGGTGCGTTGAGATCCGCCCAGACCGCGGCCGCCCCTTGCCAGTCGCCAGCCAGGAGCATTCGGTACGGCGCGGCCATGCCGGCCGTATCCCCCGCGTCGCGACCGGCGGAGAGGATCTGGCGCCAGCTGGCCAGTTCGGCAAACATGGCCCGCGTCGGCGACAGGGTCTCGGCAAGGTCGATCAGCCGCAGCGCCTCGGCGATTTCCGCCTCGCCGAGCCATGCCTGCTCGGCGACGATGGCG
>NZ_RZQE01000226.1:0-9083 GCF_004022955.1 Mesorhizobium sp. M7A.F.Ca.US.002.01.1.1
GGGCTGAGCCGCGCGAAGGCGCAGGTTTCCCAGCGGCGTCGCCGGACAATCCGTCAGAACGGTGGGATCACTGACCGAGAGCGTGCGACGAAGCCGTCGAGTTCGAGGTGCTCCATGTGCGAGATCGCCCGGCAGGACGCGCCGTCGCGGCTAGTGCACCGGCGAAAAAGAGCCCAACGATTGACCGGCCAAAGGCACCGTCACACGACCGCGCAGGGAGATGCAGATCGCCGCTGCCTGGCGCTCGATCAGCGTCAGCACTTCACATCGTTCAAGCAATGATGTCGGGAATGATCTTGTCTTCCAGCGCCATCAGCCGGTCCTTGAGGAACAGCTTCTTCTTCTTCATGCGCTGGATCTGCAGCGGATCGCAGGCCATGGCGATCATCGCGTTGATGGCTGCATCGAAATCGGCGTGTTCCTGCTTCAGGCGGGAAAATTCGAGGCGAATATCGGCCTGTTCCTGATCGGACATTCTCTACCGTCTGCACGTCTGCGGCGCCCAAAGCTGGGCCTGATTGGGCGGGGCCGGGTGTTTTGTCACCGGCGTGCAGCCCATATCACATTTCACAGTGTCGTGGAATGCTACCACGGATCATTCGACATCGCCCGCGGAAGGTGACACACTGTCACCGTGCCGTCACAGAAGCGAACCTGCGGTGGACGCGCCGTGACGGTTGCAATCGAGGAAAACCATGAAAGGGAGAACCAATCATGTCTCTTGCATCCCATCTTGATGAGTTGCAGCGGAAACACGGCGACATCGAACGTGAAATCGATGACGCGATGAATCATCCATCGGTCGACGACCTCGAAATCGTGAATCTTAAGCGACGCAAGCTGGCACTCAAGGACGAGATTGAAAAACTAAGAGGAAAACCGACCACGCATTGATGCCCTCCTGACATAGCCGCCCGGTATCCGCGGCCTCTTTTCCCGGCGGCTCCCCGCCGCCGGCGTGGAGGGGTTTGATTTCCCAGCACCGGTCTGTCAGCCGAAGCTGGACTTGCACCGGCTTAATATCCGCTTCGGCCGTCGCCCGTTTCGCCAGATCCTCGATTGTTTTTGGTCGTTGGCGGCGTGCCGATTCCGGCCAGTGGCGACCTGTCGCCATTGACAAGCCATCTTTGCTCCTCCACCTCATGCCCGGACCTCAGCGCATCGGCCCGGGGCGTCGTTGTGCGCCCATGCAGGACACAAGATGCTCCAGAGACAAAAGGCTGCCGGCATGACCGGATATTTTTCCTCTCCTTTCCCCCGCCGCACCTCGGTCGGCGTCGATGTGGGCGGCGTGGTCGTCGGCGGCGGCGCGCCCGTTGTCGTCCAATCGATGACCAACACCGACACGGCCGATATCGACCAGACCGTCGCGCAGGTCGCAGCACTGCACCGGGCCGGCTCCGAGATCGTGCGCATCACCGTCGATCGCGACGAGAGTGCCGCCGCCGTACCGCGCATTCATGAGCGGCTTCAGCGGCTTGGCATCAACGTGCCGCTGGTCGGCGACTTCCACTATATCGGCCACAAGCTCTTGGCCGATCACCCGGCCTGCGCCGAGGCGCTGGCCAAATATCGGATCAACCCCGGCAATGTCGGCTTCAAGGACAAGAAGGACCGGCAGTTCGCCGACATCGTCGAGATGGCGATCAGGCATGACAAGCCGGTGCGCATCGGTGTCAACTGGGGCTCGCTCGACCAGGAGCTTTTGACCCGGCTGATGGACGACAACCAGGACAAGGGTTTTCCGCTGACGGCGCAAGAGGTGATGCGCGAGGCGATCGTGCAGTCGGCCATTCTCTCGGCCGAGATGGCGGAAGAGATCGGCCTTGGCCGCGAGAAAATCATCCTGTCGGCCAAGGTCAGCGGCGTGCAGGACCTGATTGCCGTCTATGCCGAGCTCGCCACCCGCTCCAACCATGCGCTGCATCTCGGCCTGACCGAAGCCGGCATGGGCTCGAAAGGCATCGTCGCTTCGTCGGCCGCCATGGGCATCCTGCTGCAGCAAGGCATCGGCGACACCATCCGCATCTCGCTGACGCCGGAGCCGAATGGCGACCGCACGCGCGAGGTGCAGGTTTCGCAGGAATTGCTGCAGACGATGGGGTTCAGGCAGTTCGTGCCGATCGTCGCCGCGTGTCCCGGCTGCGGCCGCACGACCTCGACCGTGTTCCAGGAGCTCGCTCAGAACATCCAGGCAGATCTCAGGAAGAACATGCCGGTGTGGCGCGACAAATATCCCGGCGTCGAGAACCTCAAGGTCGCGGTGATGGGTTGCATCGTCAACGGCCCGGGCGAGTCCAAGCATGCCGATATCGGCATTTCGCTGCCCGGCACCGGCGAGACGCCGACGGCGCCTGTCTTCGTCGACGGCAAGAAGGCGGCGACGCTGCGCGGACCGTCGATCGCGGCGGATTTCGAGAAAATGGTCGCCGACTATATCGAACAGCGGTTCGGTCGCGGCGGCAAGGCCGCGGCAGAGTAGGTCAAATGCGGCGTTTCCTGTGGGCGACGCTGGTCCTGCTGTGTGGGCTAGTCTGGTCGACACTGGCTCAGGCCGATCCGCCGCAATCCGCCAAGCAACGGCTTATCGACAAGGTCTGCAACCTGATCCAGGCGCATGCCGACCAGAATGGTTTGCCCAGGGATTTCTTCGCCCGGCTGATCTGGAAGGAGAGCCGTTTCGATCCCAACGCCGTCAGTCCCGTCGGCGCCGAAGGCATTGCCCAGTTCATGCCGGGAACCGCCAAGATGCGCGGGCTTGCCAATTCCTTCGACATCAATCAGGCGATCCCGGCTTCGGCGAAATATCTCGCCGAAATGAAAACCGGCTACGGCAATCTCGGCCTGGCGGCCGCCGCCTACAATGCCGGCGAGAGCCGGGTGTCGCGCTGGCTCAGTTCCGGCGGTTTCCTGCCGATGGAAACCGAAAGCTATGTCTTCGACATCATGGGCGAACCAGCCGACAAGTTCACCGACCGAGCCTATGCCGGAAGGGTCGAACCGCTCGACGCTAAGGCGGATTTTGCCGTCGCTTGCCGAAAACTGCCGGTGATCATGTCGCGGACCGTGGCGATGGCCTCGATCAACGTAAAGCCGTGGGGCATCCAGGTGGCCGGCAATTTCCGCCGCAGTGCCGCGATCAACCAGTGGCTCAGGGTAAGGAGCCGGTTCCCGGCCCTGCTCAATGGGCACGATCCAGTGGTCAGCCGGGTGCGCACGCCGATCGGCCGGCGGGGTATCTATGCGGTCAGGATCGGTGTCGACCACCGCGCCGATGCAAACGTCATCTGCCAGAAATTGCAAAGCATCGGTGGGGCATGCGTGGTGGTGCGCAACCGGTAATTTGACCCCTGCCGGCAGGGTATTTTGTCTGAGAGAGGCATTTAAAAAGCGACAGCCGTGGCGTCGCATCCAGCAAGGATTTCAGCTATGGCGGCGGCCATGTTACCAGGAGCGACAGCCCCTGCCTTTGACAAGCCGCGTGGGCACAACATGTTCGATGGATACATTATCTGCGGTACGCCGAGGACGGGGAGCACTTTGCTGTGCAAGCTTCTGGCGTCCACGAAGACGGCCGGTGATCCGCACTCATTCTATCGGCGCCAGGACGTGGTGGAGTGGGCCGAAGAGTGGAAGTTGCCCGATCGCGCCGCGATGAGCGAGCTCGAATTCGATGCCGCGTATCTCGATGCCGCGATCGCCGCCGGCAAGGGTGGGACCGGCCTCTTCGGCCTCCGCTTGATGCGCGAAAATCTGGATGAGCTTTCGGCGATCCTCGACCGGATTTTCCCAAAACTGCCATCCGACAGAGCACGGTTCGAAAGAGCATTCGGCAATGTTCTCTACATACACCTCTCGCGGGAAGACAAGCTTGCGCAGGCTGTCTCCCTGATCAAGGCAGAGCAGACCGGTCTTTGGCATATCGCTCCCGACGGCACCGAGATCGAAAGGGTCGCACCGCCGAAAGAGCCCCAATATGATTTCGAGCGGATCAGGCGTGAGGTCGAGGTACTCGAGACCTATGATGCGGCATGGAACATCTGGTTCGCTGAGCAAGGCATAACCCCGCTTCGGGTTGGCTACGAGCGCCTTTCGAGCAATCCGGCGGCGACATTGCTAGGCATCTGCGAAGTCTTGGGCGTTCAAGCGCCGAATGCCGATGACGTGAGGCCCGGCGTTGCAAAGCTCTCCGACGACACGAGCCTCGACTGGATGCGCCGCTATCGCCTCGACGCAGCCGCCTGATGCATTGATGGGCTGCAGCTGGAAATTTGGAGTATGGGCAGCGACTATGACCGACCCTATCTACAGCGATCCCGACTTCGTCCAGTTCTATGATATCGAGAATCAAAGCGGCCGTGCCGATTTTGATTACTGTATCGGTCTTGCCGTAAATCGCGGCTCGGTCCTCGATCTCGGCTGTGGCACTGGCCAACTGGCTGCCGAACTTGCCGAGGGGCATAATGTCACTGGCGTTGATCCGGCATCGGCGATGCTCGACGTGGCGCGGCGCAGGGCCGGCGGCGACAGGGTCGACTGGGTCGAGGCCGACGCGCGAACTGTTCGGCTCGGGCGGCGTTTCGACCTGGTCCTGCTCACCGGGCATGCGTTCCAGGTTTTCCTGACAGGCGAGGATCAGATGGCGGTGCTGGGCACCATCGCCGAGCATCTCGCTCCCGGCGGGCTCTTCATTTTCGACACACGAAATCCCGCCGAGGAGGAATGGCTGGAATGGACACCGCAGCGCTCCGAACGGGCAGTTACGCATCCCGGCCTCGGCACGGTCAAAGCCTGGTATGATGCCGAACACGATGCCGCTACCGGCATCGTCACCTACTCGACCTTCTATGACATTCCGGGCGGTAGACCTGTTCTGGGCGCCGAATCCAAGATCGCGTTCCCCAAGAAGGAAGATCTTGCGGGGATGCTGGACGAGACTGGCCTGTTGGTCGAGCAGTGGCTGGGTGACTGGCAGGGCACACCTTATGGTGTGACCTCGCCGGAAATCATCCCGATCGGCCGGTTGCGCTGATCCGGCCTGACCAATAGGGCCGGCTTTTACGCCGTCTTGGCCACCACGGTCTCGCTGAGCCAGGTGCCGATCTTGGTGCCCAGTCGGTCGGGCGAAACGGGCTTCGGCAGATAGTCGTCCATGCCCGATTCGATGCACTTGTCGCGATCGCCCTTCAGCGCATGCGCGGTGACGCCGATGATCGGAATGTGGGTGCCCGTCGAGGTCTCCATGGCCCGGATCGCGCGGGTCGCTTCGTAGCCATTCATCTCCGGCATCGAGACGTCCATCAGGATCAGCTTGGGGCGCAGCGCCCGGTACATCTCGACCGCCGTGCGGCCGTTGCCGGCGATGCGGTAGCTCAAGCCCAAGCCATTGAGGATCTGGCCGAAGACCAGCTGGTTCACGTCGTTGTCCTCGGCAATCAGGATGTCGATCGGTCCGTTCGGCGTGGTTGTCGATTCCGGTGCTGCCGCGACTGGCAGCGCCGGGCCGCGGATGACGGTAAAGGCGGGCGGCGCTGCCGGGGGAGCCTGGACGATCGGTTCGCGGACAAACTGCGCCTTGCCGACCTGCGAACGGGCCTTCTGCACGACCGAGATAACGGTGCCGAGCAGGACCGCGGAGCGCGCCGGCTTGGTCAGATGCGCGGCAATGCCGAAGTCGATGATCATCTTGCCGAAATCGACCTGGTCGACCGAGGTCAGCAACACCACCGGGATGGAGGACAGCCGGCTGTCGGAAGCAATTGCCCTGGCGACGTCGGCGCCGTTCATGCCGGGCATCTGGTAGTCGAGGATGATGCAGTCGACGGCGGCGCCCAATTGAAAGGCGCGATCGAGGAAGGCCAGGCCGACGGCGCCGCTTTCGGCGGCGGCACAGTCGAAGCTCCAGCTTCTGAGCTGCTCGAGCAGGATTTCGCGGTTGACCGGATTGTCATCGATGACCAGCACGCGCGCGCCGGTAACGTCGACCGGCACGATCTCGTCTCGCGCCGCGGCCTGATGCGCGGGCAGCGGCACCGCGAACCAGAACACCGAGCCGCGGCCGATCTCGCTCTCGACGCCGATCTTGCCTGCCATCAGGTCGACGAGGCGGGCGGCAATGGCGAGCCCCAGCCCCGTGCCTTCATGACGGCGGGGGGACGAGCCGTCGACCTGCGCGAATTTTTCGAACACGTTCTGCAGTTTCTCGGCCGGTATGCCGATGCCGGTGTCCTCGACGCGGATCTTGAGCTGGACCACGTCGTTGACGATCTCGCCGCCGACGTCGATCAGCACGTGACCCTTCTCGGTGAACTTCACTGCGTTGCCGAGCAGGTTGGTGATGATCTGCCGGAACCGGCCGGCGTCGCCGACGACATGGGCCGGCAGGCGCGGATCGACGCGCACGATCAGTTCGAGGTTCTTTTCGGCGACGCGAGCCGAGACCAGCGTCGCCACGTCCTCGACCGCCTCGGAAAGGCGGAAGGGAGCAGGGTCGAGGGTGAGCTGGCCAGCATTGATCTTGGAGAAATCGAGGATGTCGTTGATGATGGTGAGCAGCGCGTTGCCGGACTTCACGATAACGTCGGTGAAGGTCTTTTGGCGTGGGGTCAGATCGGTCTTGGCCAGCAGTTCGGCCATACCGAGCACACCGTTCATCGGCGTGCGGATTTCGTGGCTCATATTGGCCAGGAATTCCGATTTGGCGCGGTCGGCGGCCTCGGCCTTGAACAGGGATTCGGCGGATTCGGCAAAGGCGCGGCGGATCGCCACTTCCATCGGGCGGAAGATCCAGAAGGCGACGATGGCAAGGGCCGCGAACAGGATGCCGCTGGCCCACAACAACAGCCTGTCGCTGGAGGCATCGGCCAGATGGCGCTCATCATCCATGGCGGTGCGGACGCGAACCAGCATGGGTTGGGCGAACAGGTCATTCTGGTTGCGGATTTCGCGATAGCTCCACTCATCGACCTTCTGCGCCACCGACATCAGGTTGAAATTGCGCACCATGTCGCGCGGCGACCAGAACAGATCGCCGTTAACTGAAGCGGATTGGAGTTCGTCGACGGTCTTGATCGACAGCCGCGGCTTGATCGCCGCAAGCTGGGCGGTCAGCGTCTCGATCTCGCCGGTCAGGCGCTCCGAATGGCCGCGCGCCGATGTGGTCAGGGCATCGCGTGTCTCCGCCCGCCAGGCGGTGCCGGTCGTCTCGGCAAAGTTGGTCGCGTTGCGCAGGTCTCGGGTGAAGATGACGAGATTGCTGCTCAGCGCATCGATGTCGCGGCGAAAGGAATTGACGCGATCAAGTGCAATCACGATGCCGGCGGAAGCCAGCGCGAAGATCAGCAACCCTGAAATATAGCGGATCCGGACCGACCGGATGAAGGACGAATATTCAGGCATGCGCAACCCCAACACATACGCACCATTTTAATGGCCGGGATTACGCTTCATTTACATTAAAATTTCGTTCGTGCGGGCAGGCGAGCCGTGCGAGCCGCCGGATGGACAGCGCGCCTAGGCCGCTTCCACGACGAGGGCGCGGATGCGGCCACTTACCGGGCCTTCCCCGAACCGTTTCCCAAGGGCATTCGCCACGTATCGCGTCACCTCCTCCAGCGAGCCACCGCGCGCCTCGATCTCGGCCCGCAGGGGCGTGCCCTGGCAATAGGCCGTGGCCGCCTCATATGGCGAGGAAGCGGCGCTGACGGCATCCAGCGGCTCTATGGTGATGTTACGGAAGCCGGCGGCATGCAGGTCGGCGCGGATGACGTCCGCATCGTGATAGCCATGCGGTGTCCTTGCCATGAAGCGAGGCGGATCGGCCGGGAAAAAATGGCCGAGCGCACGCGTCACCTCATCGGCAAACTCGTTCTCTTCGATGGCACCCCAGACGTTGAACAGGAAGTGTCCGCCCAGCCGCATCACGCGCCGAACTTGCCCGTAGGCGCCCACCCGATCGGGGAAGAACATCGCGCCAAACTGGCAGGCCACGGCGTCGAACTGTGCGTCCTCGAAGGGCAGCGCCTGAGCATCGGCCTGCTGCCAGGTGATGCGAGGATCGTCCACCATCCGCGTGCGTGCGTGGTCGAGCATGGGCTGGTTGAGGTCGGTGACCACGATGCGCGCTTGCGCCGGCAGCTTTGCTGCGAGCGCACGTGTCACCACACCGGTGCCCGCCGCCACTTCGAGCACCGATTGCGGCCCGAGCTTCGACACCCGCTCCGCCAGATCCCGCGCATATGGCTCGAAGATCAGCGGCACCATCGCCCGGTCGTAGATCTCGGGAATGGAACCGCTGAACAGCTTGTCGGTGGTCGACATGGCATCCTCCAACTCTTATCCGCACCGCGTGCTTGCCGTGCGGATGTCAATCCTCTGCCTCGGCAGGCTTCCGCTCAAGTTCTATTTCAGAACCGGCCGGCGGGGACGTGCGTGCAATCAGCTCGATGTTCCGGCTGGCACCAACCTTAGCTGTTACGCGCCGCCACGAATGTCGCCGCTTCTTTCAGCAACTGGGCATCGTCACCATAGGGCTCAAGCAGCGCATGCGCCTGTTGGACGAGGCCGTGAAGCTGGCCACGTGCCCAATTCGCACCATGCAAGGCCACCAGCGTCGCCTTGCCGGCGGCGGCGTCCTTGCCGGTCGCCTTGCCCATCTGGCTGGCGTCGGCGGTCAAATCGAGCAGGTCGTCGGCAAGCTGGAAGGCAAGACCGATCGCCGAGCCGAATTCGGCCAGCCGCTCGCGGTCATCGGCCGGGGCGCCGGCGATGAGGGCGCCTGCCTCGCAGGCGAAACGGATCAGCGCGCCGGTCTTCATCGCCTGCAGCCGGATGATGCCGGCCTCGTCCGGCGGCGTCTGTTCGGCTTCGAGATCGAGCTTCTGGCCGCCGACCATGCCGCCTGCTCCGGCGGCGCGGGCAAGCGCCAGCACCAGGGCTGCCCGCCGCTCCGCCGGCAGCGCAGTCGACTCGCCGGCAATGATGTCGAAGGCCAGCGTCAGCAGGGCGTCGCCGGCCAGGATCGCGGTTGCCTCGTCGAAGGCCTTGTGCACGGTCGGCTGGCCGCGACGCAGGTCGTCGTCGTC
>NZ_RZQE01000227.1:0-9079 GCF_004022955.1 Mesorhizobium sp. M7A.F.Ca.US.002.01.1.1
ATCCTATAGGGCGCTACATCTTTCGAGACGACAGCGCCGGCGCCGACCGCGGCGCCATCGCCGATGGTGACGCCGGGCAGGATGGTCGAGCCGTGACCGAGCCAGGTGTCGTGGCCGATGGTGACCCGCTTGGCGCGGCGCTGGGCGAAGAATTCGCTCTCGTGCTCGGCATCGTCCCAGTAATCGGAGGCGCGATAGGTGAAATGGTGCAGCGTCGGCCGCCAGGTCGGGTGGTTGGTGGCGTTGATGCGCACGCTGGCCGCGATGTTGGCGAACTTGCCGATCGTCGCGCACCAGACGGCGCAGTCCTGCATCATGTAGGAATAGTCGCCGAGTTCGCTTTCCGAGACCCGGCTGCGGTCGGCGATCTCGGTCCAACGGCCGAGCGTCGAGTTCTGCACCTCCGCCGTCGGATGGATCAACGGCGTCTCGGATAATTTCCTGGTCATGCGGCGATTTTTCCGGGCGCGAAAGCGGTGACGTCGATGATGCGGTCGGCAACCGCCTCGCGCACGTCGTGGTCGTGGAAGATGCCGAGCAGGGCGACATCAGCCGCCTTCTTGGCGGCGATGAGTTCGATCACGACATCGCGGTTCCTGGCATCGAGCGAGGCTGTCGGCTCGTCGAGCAGCAGGATCGGATGCTCGGTGATGAAGCCGCGCGCGATGTTAACGCGCTGCTGCTCGCCGCCGGAGAAGGTCGCAGGCGGCAAGGCCCAGAGTTTCTCCGGCAGGTTGAGCTGCGCCAGCAAGGCGCGCGCCTTGCCGCGGGCAATCTCGCGATCCTCGCCGCGCTCGACCAGCGGTTCGGCGACGACGTCGAGCGCCGAGACGCGCGGCACGGTGCGCAGGAACTGGCTGACATAGCCGATCGTTTGCCGGCGTATGGCCAGCACGGTGCGCGGGCTGGCGGTGGCGAGGTCGATCAGCCCATCACCATGCGTGACGATGATCTGGCCTTCGTCGACGGCGTAGTTGCCGTAGAGCATCTTCAGGATCGAGCTCTTGCCGGCACCGGAAGGACCGCCGAGCACGGTGCATTCGCCAGCCCTGATCGAGAACGAGACACCGGCGACAACAGGCAGTTTGATGCCGTCGCGCAGGTGCATGGTGAAACTCTTGGCGACATCGGAGACAACGAGGGGGGTTGCCATCAGAAGGGCCTCCAATTGTCGTTCGTTTGCGGGCCAACGCCCGCCTCTGCCTTGCCAGGCATCTCCCCCTCAAGGGGGGAGATCGGCAGCTTTCTCGTTGCGCTTGTTCTGCAACATTGGAGAGTGGCGAAACCGAGGACGATAGCCAATCTCCCCCCTTGAGGGGGAGATGGCCGGCAGGCCAGAGGGGGGTGCCTTGGCGCCATCGTCAAACCTGCAAAATCGAGGAAACAAGCAATTGCGTGTAGGGCGCGCGGGGATCGTCGAGCACGCGGTCGGTGAGGCCGCTTTCGACGACGCGGCCGTCCTTCATCACCATCATGCGCTGCGACAAGAGCCGCGCCACGGCAAGGTCGTGGGTGACGACGATGGCCGCCAGACCGAGATCGGTGACCAGACCACGCAGCAGGTCGAGCAGGCGGGCTTGCACCGAGACATCGAGGCCGCCTGTTGGCTCATCCATGAACACCAGCCGCGGCCCGGTGACGAGGTTGCGGGCAATCTGCAGGCGCTGGCGCATGCCGCCGGAAAAGGCCCGGGGCTCGTCGTCGATGCGGTCCTCGTCGATCTCGACACGCGACAGCCAGTCGACGGCGGTGGCGCGGATCCTGCCGTAGTGACGGTCGCCGACCGCCATCAGCCGCTCACCGACATTGGCGCCCGCCGACACCGTCATGCGCAGACCGTCGGCGGGGTTCTGATGGACAAATCCCCAGTCGGTGCGCATCAGGAAGCGGCGCTCGGCCTCGCTCATGCGGTAGAGCTCGCGGAACTGGCCGTCGCGCATGCGGTAGCTGGCGGAGCCGGAGCTCGGCAGCAGCCGCGTTGACAGGCAGTTGAGCAGCGTCGTCTTGCCGGAGCCGGATTCGCCGACGACAGCCAGGACTTCGCCCGGCCACAGGTCGAAGGAGACGTTGTCGCAGCCGACGCGCGAACCGTAGAATTTAGAAAGTGCTGCGACACGCAGCAGCGGTTCGTCGGTCATTGCGCCGGCTCCCTTGTTCCCGAGGCAAGATGGTTTTCCGGGGCAAGATGGCCGCGATAGCCGTCCGCTCGCCGCTTCTCGCAATGGTCCGTGTCGGAGCAGACGAACATGTGGCCGCCATGGTCGTCGAGGATGACTTCGTCGAGATAGACGTTCTCGGCCGCGCACAGCGCGCAGGGCTGGTCGAAGGTCTGGACCTCGAACGGATGATCCTCGAAGTCGAGGCTGACCACTTCGGTGAAAGGCGGCACCGCGTAGATGCGCTTTTCGCGGCCGGCGCCAAACAGCTGCAGGGCCGGCGAGCGGTGCATCTTGGGATTGTCGAATTTCGGCGTCGGCGAGGGGTCCATCACATAGCGGCCCTCGACCTTGACCGGATAGGCATAGGTGGTGGCGATGCGGCCGTGCTTGGCGATGTCCTCGTAGAGCTTGACGTGCATGAGGCCATATTCCTCCAGCGCGTGCATTTTGCGCGTTTCGGTCTCGCGCGGCTCGAGGAAGCGCAGGGGTTCGGGGATCGGCACCTGGTAGACCAGCACCTGGGCCGCCGTCAGCGGATGCTCGGGAATGCGGTGACGGGTCTGGATGATGGTGGCGCTGGCAGTGTCGGTCGTCACCGCGACATTGGCGACTTTCTTGAAGAAGGCGCGGATCGACACCGCATTGGTGGTGTCGTCGGCGCCCTGGTCGATGACCTTCAGCACATCGTCCGGGCCGATGATCGAAGCGGTGACCTGGACACCGCCGGTGCCCCAGCCGTAGGGCATCGGCATTTCGCGCGAAGCGAACGGCACCTGGTAGCCGGGAATGGCGATGCCCTTGAGGATCGCCCGGCGGATCATCCTTTTGGTCTGCTCGTCGAGATAGGCGAAGTTGTAGGTGGCGATGTCGGTCATGGCGATCACATCCACATTGTGCTATCGAATTGGCGTCCAGGACGCGGATACAGGGGCGAATTCAGATAAACTCGACCGGATGGATGCATCTCGGAATTCTGTTGGTGGTGTTCGCCGGCGTCGTTCTCTTCTTCCTTCGGCGCATGATTTTGCCCGGCCCCAAAGAAGGCTCTCAAGGTGAGTCCGTGGGCGTCGGGAATGGTGATTACTCCGGGTATGACGGCTATGGCGGTCATTCCCACGATGGTGGCGGCCATGGTGGCGTCGGGCACTAAATTCATTCCGCAGCCTCCAATCCCCTGGCATAGCGCGCCAGCCGCTCATTGAGCGTGCCGGTGTGCAGTTCGAACATGTGGTTGTCTTCGTCGTAGAAATAGATCGAGCGGCCTTCACCCTCGACGCGCGGGCGCGGCGGGCGCATGTCGAGGCCGAGCCTGCCGATGCGCTCGGCATAGCGGTCGAAATCGGCGTCATCGATCTTGAAGGCGATGTGGTTGTAGCTGCGCTCCGGCAAGGGTTCGCCCTCCATGATGGCGACCCAGATGTCACCGATCAGGAAGAATTTTTCGCGCGACAGCGAGAACTGCCTGGCGTCGCTGGCATAGACTTCGCGCGCGTCGAATACGCCCTCGAGGATTTCGGTCATCCGCTCGAGATCGCGGACGATGAAGGTCATGTGGGAAAGGCCCTCGATCATTCCGCGGCCTCCCGCTTCTCTTCGACCTTCACGGGGTTTTCGCGCGCGTCATATTCGGTGCGCATGCGGCGTACGAGATCGAGTTCTGCCTGGAAGTCGACATAGTGCGGCAGCTTCAGATGCTCGACGAAGCCGGTCGCCTGGACATTGTCGGAGTGCGAGATGACGAACTCCTCGTCCTGGGCCGCGGCGACGACATCCTCGCCGAGCTCTTTCGCGCGCAGCGCCCGGTCGCAGAGTGCCACGGCCATCGCCTTGCGTTCGCTCTGGCCGAAGACCAGGCCGTAGCCGCGGGTGAATTGCGGCGGCGCCTTGGCCGAGCCTTTGAACTGGTTGACCATCTGGCATTCGGTGACGCGGACAGTGCCGAGCGGCACCGCGAAGGGCAGTTCGGGCACGTCGAGCTCCAACTCGACTTCGCCGATGCGGATCTCGCCGACGAAGGGGTGGTTGCGGGCATAGCCGCGCTGGGTGGAATAGCCGAGCGCCAGCAGGAACCCTTCATCGCCGCGTGACAGCGCCTGCAGGCGGATGTCGCGCGCCATCGGGAATTCGAGCGGCTCGCGGGTGATGTCGCCGGGGACATGGTCCTGCGGCATGTCGCCATCCGGTTCGATCAAGCCTTCGCGGGCGAGGATCGCCGAGACGCGCGGCATGGCTTGCGCTTCCGTGTCGCGCAGCAAGGGCTCGGCGACATCGGCGCCGGCGGCAAGCTCGGGATCGAGCAGCCGGTGGGTGTAGTCGAAGGTCGGTCCGAGCAACTGGCCGCCGGGCAGGTCCTTGTAGGTCGCCGAGACGCGCCGCTCGACCAGCATGTTGGCGGTGTCGATGGGCCTGGAGTAGCCGAAGCGCGGCAGCGTGGTGCGGTAGGCGCGCACCAGGAAGATCGCCTCGATCATGTCGCCGCGCGCCTGGACGATGGCGAGCGCGGCCAGTTCACGATCATAGAGCGAGCCTTCGCTCATCACCCGGTCGACGCCGAGCGCCAGCTGCTCGACGATCTGGTCGAGACGAAGGGCGGGCACCGAACGGTCGCCACGCCGGCGGTCGGCCAGCAGGCTGTGGGCGTTGGCGATTGCCGCTTCGCCACCTTTTACCGCGACATACATCTTACGCCTCCATCGTCTTGATGCGCGTCGTGCGCGGTAGGCAGGCGATGCCGCCTGATGTGGCGAGGATGATGTCGACGCCGCGCGGAAAGCGCTTGATATTCTGCTTCCACTGCTCGACGAAATGGCGTGGCATCTGCGCCGGCGCGATCGTGGCGCTGGTTTCGATGCCGGGACCTTCGAGCAATAGCGGCGTGCCGGAGACCAGATCGCTGACCTGCAGGATCAGCGTGGTCGAGCGGTCGGGATAATCCTGCGTGCCCTGCGAAAAGCCATCGAGCGCCATCATCTCGGCAGGTGCTGCGATCAAGGCGAAATGCGCATCGGCCGGTGTGTTGGCCAATGGCGCGCCGGTATGGAACCCAAGCCACGATCTGATCGCGGTGGAGGCCTGCAAAGCCGGGTCGAGCCAGAGCGGCGTGTCATTGTCGCACAGCGCCAGTGCGATGGCGCCGGCGGTAGCCGAGAGCGGCACCGGCGGGCGGGCGAAGGCCGGCAGCGGTTGCACGCTGCCCGGCCGAGCCATTGCGTCCATCACGGCGCGGAACACGGTCTGGGCGTTGAAGACCGGATCGGCGAACCCGCCCTCGATCGATTGCGCTGCAATGTCCATCAGTCTTCTCCGCGAACCATGGTGAAGAAATCGACCTTCGTTGCCGCCGTCTCGGCGCGGCGTTTTTCGTGCGCCAAGGTCAGAGCCGACCGCAGAGGCGCTATCAGTCCGGTCTCGACCTCATTGCGGCGGGCAGGGTCCTGCCATAGGGCGTCGGCGATAGCCGCCAGCTTCGCCTTCTGCTTGTCGCGGCCAAGCGCATAGCAATGGCCGACCTGTCCGGTGGGTAGCCTGACCGTGGCGCGGGTGACGGTCGCCTCGCCGACATTGAAAGGGGCGCCGCCGCCGCCGATGCGGCCGCGCAGGGTGACAAGGCCGGTTTCGGGGCCGCGCAACAGCTCGGCGTCCGAAGGCAGTCCGGCCTCATTCCAGAGCCGTACGATGTCATCGCCGCTGGATTGCGTAAGGGTTGCCATGGCGGCTTTGCGCTCGGCCTGGTCGCGGGCTTCCTGTCCTCGCATCAGCAGCATTCCTCTTTGTTAATTTGTCTATTGATGTAGACAACTATACAAATTATATCTATTATCTAACGCGTGTCCATGACGGGTGGATGACAGCGATAGAAGACTGGGCGCTGGAAGGTTGGGGCAATGATGGTCGGGCGGCTGTTAGCGGACAGCATCGAGCGGCGCAGTGGCGTTTCGCTGTGGCGGCAGATCGCCGACAAGATCCTGCATGCGATCGCCATCGGCGATTTCACGGAGAATGCAGCGCTGCCGCCGGAGGTGGCGCTGGCAGAACGCTATGGCGTCAACCGTCACACGGTGCGCAACGCCATATCAGCCCTTGTAAGGGAAGGCGTGCTGCGGGCCGAGCAGGGGCGCGGCACCTTCGTACTGTCGCGCAAGCGGCTGTCCTATCCGATCGGGGCGCGCACACGTTTTTCGACAGGGCTGCAAGGGCAAACGACGGAACGGCACATCGTCCTGCTCGCCTCGTCGGTCGAGCCGGCCAGCCAGCGCGTCGGCGAGGGACTGGGTCTTCCCAAGGGAGCCGATGTGATCCGGTTGGAAACGCGCGGCGAAGCCGACGGACGGCCGGTGTCGCGCGCTGCCGGCTGGTTCGAGGCCCGGCGCTTTGCCGGCATCGATGCCGCGATGGCGGAAACAGGCTCGATCACCGCATCGCTGGCGCGGTTCGGCATAGACGACTATCTCAGGCAATCGACCGTGCTGTCGGCGCGCCATGCCGATGCGGCGGACCTTGCCGACCTCGACCTGCAGCCGGGCGCCATCGTGCTGGTCACGGTTGCCGTCAACGTCACGCCGGACGGCCAGCCGATCCAGTTTTCCGAGTCGCGCTTTCCGGCCGAACGGGTGGAGCTGAAGCTGTCGGCGCTGTAGGGAGTGCCCGGCCCAGCTCGGCCGCATTCACTTGCCAGCGGCGGCGCATTTGAGGACCGGCTTCGCCGCCTGCCATGTTATAACCCCACCTCGATCACAGCCTTGATCAGGCCGGATTTCTCATGCGCCCAACGAGCCAGATCGCGCGGCGTGGCGGCGAGTGTGGTGCGGTGTGTGACGAGCTTGGCCAGTGGTACGGCCCCGTTGCGGATCGAGGCGGCGACATGGTCGAAGTCGGCGCGCAGCGCGTTGCGGCTGCCGATCAGCGTCATCTCGCGCTTGTGGAATTCCGGATCGGAAAAGCTGATGTCGTCCTTGACGACGGAGACCAGCACCAGCGTTCCGCCATGCGCGACATGGGCGAAGGCCGACTGCACCGACTGGGTGTTGCCGGTGGCGTCGAAGACCACATCGAAGCCTTCGCCTGATGTCGCTTCCCTGATCAGATCGGGCACCGCGCCGCGCGAGCCGTCTAGGGTCTGGAAACCAAGCTCGTTTCCAGCGAAGGCGAGCCTTTCACTGCTCATGTCGAGCAGCGTCACGTCGAGCCCGGCGATGCGGGCGAAGATGGCGGTGCCGAGCCCGATCGGGCCGGCGCCGATGACCAGCGTGTGGGCGCCGGGGTCGGCGCGGGCGCGCCGCACGGCATGCGCGCCGATGGCCAGGAACTCGACGGCAGCGGCGTCGGCCAGCGAAAGGCCGTTGGCCGGATAGAGATTTTGCGCCGGCACCAGGATGCGTTCGCACATGGCGCCGTCGCGATGCACGCCAAGCACCTCGATCCTGACACAGCAATTGGGCTTGCCGTGCCGGCAGGCGATGCACTTGCCGCAGGAAAGATAGGGGTTGACGACGACGGGCTCACCAATGGCCAGTTCGACGCCTTCGCCGGTCTCCATCACGGTACCCGAGACCTCATGACCCATGATGCGGGGATAGGCGAGGAACGGGTGCTTGCCCTCGAAAATGTGGTAGTCGGTGCCGCAGATGCCGACATGGCTGACCGCCACCAGCGCCCAGCCGGGAGGCGGTGTCTCGGGTGCGGGCCGGTCTTCAAGGACAAGATCGCCGGGCGAACGGCAGAGGACGGCTTTCATGCGCTAATCCAGTCATGAAATCGCCGGCCCGTTGGTGTGGCGGACCGGCGGTTGATTGCGGGGTCGCTACTTGCCGCGGCGGCGCAGGCCGTCGAAGTAGACGATGATGATGATCAGCGCGCCGGTGATGATGCGCTGCCAGAACGAATTGACGTTGAGCAGGTTGGCGCCGTTGTTGATGGTGGCCAGGATGAAGGCGCCGAGCAGCGGCCCATGCACCGAGCCGACAGCGCCGAACAGCGAGGTGCCGCCGATGACCGACGACGCGATCGCCTGCAGTTCCCAGCCCTCGGCCTGCGTCGGGTTGCCGATGCCGATGCGGGCGGCCAGCAGCACGCCGACGAAGGCGGCGCACAGGCCCGACAGCGTGTAGGCCATGTAGATGGTGCGCTGGACATTGACGCCGGACAGGCGCGAGGCCTCGGCGTTGGAGCCGACCGAAAACAGGTATCTGCCCCAGCGGCTGTGGTGCAGGAAGATATAGGCCGGAATGCCGACCAGGATCACCATCCAGAACAGGTTGGGGATGCCGATGAAGGAATTGCGCGAGAAGGCGGTGAAGGTGTCGCTGTTGATGTTGATCGAATTGCCGTTGGTCATCAAAAGGCCGATGCCGCGCAGCGAGGTCAACGTCGCCAGCGTGATGATGAAGGGCGGCAGGCCCATCTTGACGATACCGAAGCCGTGGAACATGCCGATGGCGACACCGACCAGCAGCGTCACCAGAATGGCGAGCCAGATGGGGAAGCCGGCATTGATCATCATGGCCACGACCACGGTGGCGAAGCCGACCACGGCGCCGACCGACAGATCGATGCCGCCGGTGATGATGACGAAGGTCTGGCCGACCGCCATGATGGCGATCATCGAGCCCTGGCGCAGGAGATTGGCTATGTTGTTGGCCGAGGCAAAGCTTGTCGTCGTCACGGAGAGGAGGATCCAGAGCAGAACCAGCAGCGCCAATAGCGTCAGCCCGAACAGGACATTATAGTTGCGCTTCGGTTTTTCGACGGCGATCGCCTCGGTGCTCATATCTGTCCTCCCAGCTTTTCTTGTTTCTCGGCGAGCGCCTGAGTGAGAATATCCTCGTGGCTGGCGGCGTGAAAACCGTGCGTCGCCACCAGTTTGCCGCGCCGGAACACATGCAGCGTATCGGCGAGTTCATAGACTTCCGGCAGATAGGACG
>NZ_RZQE01000228.1:0-9052 GCF_004022955.1 Mesorhizobium sp. M7A.F.Ca.US.002.01.1.1
GCCCTTCGATGCCGGCAAGCACCGCGCCCTGCCGCTGGTGGCCGATGCGGCCGAGGGCCTGGGGGAACTCGGTGCTGCGCTGAAGGACTGGAAGGCGCCGGCAAGCTGGACCGACAATGCGTCCTCCGGCAAGAAGGCCTGGGCGGTCGAGGCGGCCAAGGTGACGGCGTCGACCAATGCCGCCTATCCGTCCGATGCGCAGGTGATCGGCGCGGTGCAGCGCGCCATGGGCTCCGGTGTGACGCTGCTGAATGCCTCCGGCGGGTTGCCGGGCGAATTGCACAAGCTTTGGCAGGCGGGCGCGCCCGGCTCGTACCATGGCGAATACGGCTTCTCGACCATGGGCTATGAGATTGCCGGCGGGCTCGGCGCCAAGATGGCGAAGCCCGGCGAGGAGATCGTCGTCATGATCGGCGACGGCTCCTACCTGATGATGAATTCGGAGATCGCCACCTCGGTGATGCTCGGCCTCAAGCTGACCATCGTGCTGCTCGACAACCGCGGTTACGGCTGCATCAACCGGCTGCAGATGGCGACCGGCGGCGCCAACTTCAACAATCTGCTGAAGGACTCGCGCCACGAGGTTCTGCCCGACATCGACTTCGCCGCGCATGCGGCGAGCATGGGGGCGATTGCCGAGAAAGTGCCGTCGATCGCCGGGCTGGAAAACGCGCTGGCACAAGCCAGGAAGAATACGCGCACCACGGTGCTCGTCATCGACACCGACCCGCTGGTTTCCACCGATGCCGGCGGTCACTGGTGGGATGTGGCGGTGCCGGAAGTGTCAGTGCGGCCGCAGGTCAACGC
The DNA here is from genome assembly GCF_004022955.1 of Mesorhizobium sp. M7A.F.Ca.US.002.01.1.1. Lineage (NCBI taxonomy): Bacteria > Pseudomonadati > Pseudomonadota > Alphaproteobacteria > Hyphomicrobiales > Phyllobacteriaceae > Mesorhizobium > Mesorhizobium sp. M7A.F.Ca.US.002.01.1.1. Next base: position 808 of record NZ_RZQE01000228.1, read on the forward strand.
GGCGCGCAAGGCGTATGACGAAAAGCGGCAGATGCAGACCATCGGCGATTGATAGAGGCGCCGAAGCTCCTCCTTCTCCCTGTCTCTACACGGGGAGAAGATGCCGGCAGGCAGATGAGGGGCGGCGCCAACGAGCAAGAAACTGTTTTAGGACCGGAGTGACGACTTGAAAGCCAAACTGGGCATGTCCCCCATTGCGTGGTGGAACGACGATCTTGCGGAGCTCAGCGATGACGTGTCGCTGGAAGAATGTCTGCGCCAGTCGCGCTCGGCCGGCTTCACCGGCATGGAGATGGGCCGGCGTTTTCCCAATGACCCCGAAATCATGCTGCCGATCCTGAAGGCCGCCGACGTCACGCTGTGCGGCGGCTGGTTCTCGGGCACGCTGGTCGATGGGGAGATGGCCGACAACAAGGATCGCATCCAGCCGATGATCGACCTGTTCAAGGCGGTGAACGCGCCTTGCATCGTCTATGGCGAGGTTGGCCGTTCGATCCAGGGCGACCGCTCGAAGCCGCTGGCGACCAAGCCGAAGCTGTCGGACGACGAGATGAAGGCTTATGCGAAACGCCTGACCGCGTTTGGCGAATGGTGCGCCGAACAGGGCATGCCGTTGTCCTACCACCACCACATGGCGGCAGTGGTTGAGACCGAGCCGGAACTCGATGCCTTCATGCGCTATTCCGGAGCCGGCATTCCGCTGCTGCTCGATGCAGGCCATCTGGCATTCGCCGGCGGCGACGTGCTGCGCGCCATCGACAACCATCATACCCGGATCAGCCATGTGCATGTGAAGGACGTCCGCATGGGGGTGATCGAAAAGCTCGACCGCACGAAGCAGTCCTTCCTCGACGCGGTGGCGCTCGGCGCCTTCACCGTGCCGGGCGACGGTTCGCTGGACTTCGGCGCCATCGTGCAGCGCTTCGCCGACCATGGCTATGAGGGCTGGTTCGTGGTCGAGGCCGAGCAGGACCCGAAGAAGAACCCGCCGCTCAAGATGGCGCAAGTGGGCTACGAGGAATTGATGCGCGTCATGACGGCGGCCGGATACACGGTCGAGACGCAAGGCTTTCCAAATGTCTAGTCTCCCAATGGCTGGTGCGACGGGTTCCCGGCGAGGCCGATTGCTGTAGATTGGCCCGATGAAAGATTCCGAACACCCCTTCTTCCGGCCTTTGTGGCGGCGTGTCGCCGTCGTCGCGGTCTGCGTCATCTGGTCGATCATCGAGTTCGCCACCGGCACGCCGTTCTGGGGCATGATCGCGCTCGGCTTCGCCGGCTACGCCGTCTGGCAGTTTTTTTATCTCTACAAGCCTGCTGACGAGGCGAGGCCTCCGGTCGGGCCCGAGCCGAAGGAGTGACTGATCGCATGCGTCGGCGGTTAGCTTCCAGTGCTTCTAACTTCGTCATCCTAGGGTCTCCGCGACGGAGCTTCGCTCCTGCTAGGCCCTAGGATGACGAAGTTGAGAGGCTTCGGCCGATCTCGAAGATTTGCGATAGGAGAGACAAAAATGTCGAAGCTGCTCGTCAAAGCCGACAAGGGCCACGGTCGCGTCGCCCATGTGACGCCGAAAAGCGCCGGCTGGACCTATGTCGGTTTCGACCTGCATCGGCTGAAGCCGGGCGAGAGCGCCTCCGGCAAGACGGAGGATCGCGAAGTCTGCCTGGTGTTCGTCACCGGCAAGGGCAAGGCTTCAGCCGGCGGCAAGGAGCTCGGCCTGCTCGGCGAGCGCATGTCGCCCTTCGAGGGCAAGCCGTGGTCGGTCTACGTGCCTGAGGGTTCGGACTGGTCGGTGACCGCGGACACCGAACTGGAACTCGCGGTCTGCTCGGCGCCGGGCCTTGGCGGCCGCCTGCCGGTTCGCGTCATCGGACCGGACGATCTCGGCCAGGAGGTGCGCGGCAAGGGCACCAACACGCGCTATGTCACCAACATATTGCCGGAGGGCAAGCCGGCCGATTCGCTGCTGGTGGTCGAGGTCATCACGCCCGGGGGGCATACGTCGAGCTATCCGCCGCACAAGCACGACCAGGACAATCTGCCCGCTGAATCCTACCTCGAGGAAACTTACTATCACCGCCTCAACCCGCCACAGGGCTTTGCCTTCCAGCGCGTCTACACCGACGCCGACAAGAACGGCCATCGCGCGCTCGACGAAGCAATGGCGATCGAGGATGGCGATGTCGTGCTGGTACCCAGGGGTTATCACCCCTGCGCCGCCTGCCATGGCTACGACCTCTATTATCTCAACGTCATGGCAGGACCGAAGCGGACGTGGAAGTTCCACAATGCGCCCGAGCATGAATGGCTGATGAAGGCCTGATCGGTCGCTGCGTGAGCACTCGCTCCCTGGTCCAGCACGAAAAAATCGTCGGCTAATGACCCCGCCGCAGCGTTTTGTTACCTGAAAGCCAGCAAGGCTTCGTCAATTCGTCATGGAAATCACCTATGGCAGCGAAGCTGACAAGGACTTTCCATGCGCTACGCCCTCTATTTCACTCCCCGGCAGGACGAGCCACTGGCGCGGATTGCCGCCGACTGGCTGGGCCGCGACCCGTTTGGCGCCGCGACGAGGCCGGTCGAAGCGGTGGCCGACCTGTCGGCGGCGGAAGTCGCTTTCCACACCGCTTCGGCGCGCCGCTATGGTTTCCATGCGACGCTGAAAGCACCGTTCCGCCTAGCTGCCAACGAGACGGAAGTCTCGCTGCGCGCCGCACTCGACCTTTTTGCCGAGGTGACGCCGGTGGTGACCATTCCCCGTCTCGTGGTCAGCCAGATCGACGGCTTCTTCGCACTGGTGCCGGAAGGGCCAGTGCCTGCGCTCAACCGGTTCGCCGATGACGTGGTGCGCGACTTCGACCGGTTTCGCGCACCGCTGAGCGAGGCGGAAATCGAGCGGCGCAGCCCGGATTCGCTGAAGCCGGCCGAGTTCCGCAATCTCTGCCAATGGGGCTACCCCTATGTCTTCGAAACCTTTCGCTTCCACATGACGCTCTCCGGCCGGGCGGGGTCACAGGAGAGCCCGCGTTTGCGCGCAGCGATCGACAGCCTGTTCGCGGAAGTGCTGCAACAGAAGGTCCTGGTGGATGCGCTGACCTTGTTTGTCGAAACCGAACCGGGTGCGCCGTTCATGGTGCTCTCGCATCACGCGCTCGGGCGCCGCCCGGCCAGAAAAACCGCCTGAAGGACTGCCTGAAATGACCGCCGAGACTGTTCTCCACAATGCCCGCATCGTGCTTGCCGACGAGATCGTCGAAGGTTCGCTGGTGCTGCGCGACGGCTTTATCGCCGGCATCGAAGCCGGCGCAAGCTCTGGTTCTGGCCGCACCGGCGAGGATATGGGCGGCGACTATATTATTCCCGGGCTGGTCGAGTTGCACACCGACCATCTCGAAGGCCATTACGCGCCGCGGCCCAAGGTGCGCTGGAATCCGATCGCCGCCGTGCTCGCCCATGACGCGCAGGTGGCAACCGCCGGCATCACCACCGTGCTGGATGCCTTGCGCGTCGGTATGGACGAAGACGCCGACCTGACATCGGCCGACATCCGCAAGCTGGCCGACGCGATCGAGGACAGTGTGAAGCAGGACCGTCTGCGCGCCGACCATTTCATCCACCTGCGCTGCGAGGTTTCGGCTCCGGACTGCCTCAGGGCTTTCGCCAATTTCGACGGCGACGAGCGGGTTAAGCTGGCATCGCTGATGGATCATGCGCCAGGCCAGCGCCAGTTCGTCAATCTCGAAACCTATGCCTACTATTACCAGCGCAAGCTGAAGCTGACCGATCGCGACTTCAAGGTGTTCTGCGAAAAGCGGATGGCCGAATCGGCGCGCAATTCGGCGCCGAACCGGGCGGTGATCGCCGCCGCCTGCCAGGAGCGCGGCATCGTGCTGGCCAGCCACGACGACGCCACATCGGGCCATGTCGACGAAGCGATCGAGCAGGGCGTGCGGGTCGCCGAATTCCCGACCACGGAAGAGGCCGCCAGGGCCTCGAAAGAGGCCGGGATGGGTGTGCTGATGGGCGCGCCAAACGTTATGCGCGGCGCCTCGCATTCGGGCAATGTCTCGGCCCGTACGCTGGCCAGCGACGGCCTGCTCGACATCTTGTCGTCCGACTACATTCCCTTCAGCCTGATCCAGTCGGCGTTCTTCCTCGGCGATGTCGTCGAAGGCATTTCCCTGCCGCAGGCCGTCGCCATGGTCTCGAAGAACCCGGCCGATGCGGTTGGCCTGACCGACCGCGGCGTCATCGAGCAGGGCCGCCGCGCCGATCTGGTGCGGGTGCGCGTCGACGACCATGTTCCGGTCGTGCGCACCGTGTGGCGGCAGGGACGCCGGGTGGCATGATGGTGTCGGCACTGATCGAGCGGGAACTTTCGGCCGAGACGTTTCCGATCCGCGATGGCGTTTTCGTCGCCGTCGTCGGCCCAAGCGGCGCCGGCAAGGACACGGTGATCGGCTACGCCCGCAACCATTTTGCCGACGAAACGCGGCTGGAGTTCGTCCGCCGGGTCATCACCAGGCCGAGCGATGCCGCAAGCGAGGATCACGACACGCTGGCCGACGCTGCCTTCGCCGAAGCCGAAGCCGATGGCGCCTTCGCCATTTCCTGGGAAGCACACGGCTTGCGCTACGGCATCCCCGCCGATGTCGACTGGTCTGTCGCCAATGGCCGTGTCGCTGTCGCCAATGTGTCGCGCGCGATCATCCCCTCCTTGCGCGAACGCTATGCCAACCTGGCCATCGTCGAGATCACTGCCTCGCCTGACGTGCTGGCCGAGCGTCTGGCGATGCGCGGCCGGGAGTCCCGCGGCGAAGTGCTGGCGCGGCTGGCACGCAGCGCCAATGTCACTCTGTCCGGGCCCGGCGTCACCTCGATCGACAACAGCGGCCCGCGCGAAGCCGCCGGCGAACGCTTCGCCGAGGTGCTGCGCAAGGCGATGGCCTTTTCCGACATGTCGGGCCTGATCTAGGCTAGCTATTCCGCAGCCTGGCCCGCCACGCCCTTGCGGGTGGCGTCGACCATCAGCCGCCGTTCCCGGAACACGCCCCATTGCTGGTCGACCAGCACGCCGATGAGGATGACGCCGCCCATCACCGCGAAGTTGAGCGAGGACGGGATGCCGAGCAGGTTGACGAGATTCTGCAGCTCCTGCAGCAGCACCGTGCCGAGGATGACGCCGATCAGCGAGCCTTCGCCGCCGCGCAGCGAGAAGCCGCCGAGCACGGCGGCGGCGATGGCGTAGAGTTCGTAGAACTGGCCGTGGCTGGCCGGCGAGATCGAGCGCGTGTACATGGCGAAATAGATCGCCGACAGCGCCGTCAGCACACCGCAGATGACATAGGCGGCGATGACGACACGGCCGGTGCGGATGCCCGAATATTTCGCCGCCTCCTCGTTCTTGCCGATGGCGTAGAGATAGCGGCCGAACACCGAGCGATGCAGCACCACCCACATGACGATCGAAATAACGATCAGCGCGATGAAACTGTTCGGCACGCCATAGGAGCGTCCGGCCGTCAGGAATTCGAGCTCGGGAAAATTCTGGCCGAACGCAAAACCCGCCGTGCCGTCGGCGGTGTAGAAGCGGGCGACACCGCGGTAGATCAACAGGCCGCACAAAGTGACGACGAAAGGCTGCAGCTTGAGCCTTGTGATCAGCCAGCCATGCACCAGGCCTATGATGGCGCCGAGGAACAGGATCAGCACGAAGGCCAGCGGCCAGCCCACCTCGCGCACGGCGATGAAGTCGATGAACAGCGTTCCAAGCAGCGCGACCACCGAGCCGACCGACAATTCGATGCCGCCGGTGATGATGACGAAGGCCTGGCCGATCGACAGGATGCCGAACAGGCCGATCAGGTTCGAGGTGTTGGCGAGGTTGATCGGCAACAGGAAGCGCGGATTGATGATCGCAACGATCGCCCCGACCACCAGGATCAGGATCAGCAGGCCGAGATCTTTCTTGCTCATCGTCTTCTCCCCAATGCCTGAGCAGATCGCGCTTGCGCGACCCCGGCAAAACTACTTCGGCTGCTTGCCCACCGCCAGCAGCAGCACGTTTTCCTGGCTGAACCGGTCCTTGTCGAGAATGCCGGAGATTTGGCCCTCATGCATGACGGCGATGCGGTCGGACACGCCGATCACCTCTTCCATGTCCGACGAGATCATCAGCACGGCGACGCCGGCATCGGCCAATGCGCGCATCAGGCCGTAGATTTCCGCCTTGGCGCCGATGTCGATGCCGCGCGTCGGCTCGTCGAGGATCATCACCTTGGGGTTCATGGCCAGCCACTTGCCGAGCACGACCTTCTGCTGATTGCCGCCCGACAGCGTGCCGGTGCGCGTCTGCACCGAAGGCGCCTTGATGCCGAGATCTTTCTTCTGCTTCTCGGCGGTGGAGGTCTCGGCGCTTGAGGACACCAGGGAGCGGCGCGCATGCGCGGGCAGATTGGGCAGCGAAATGTTCTGAGCGATCGACAGGTCGAGCAGGATACCGGTGAGCTTGCGGTCTTCCGGCACCAGGAAGATGCCGTGCGCGACGGCGTCGGCCGCGGAAGCCAGCGCAAGCGGCTTGCCGTCGAGTTCCAGCGCGCCCCCGAGCTTCGAATCGATGCCGAAGAACACCCGCGCCAGCTCGGTGCGGCCGGAACCGACAAGACCGGCGAGGCCGAGGATTTCGCCGCGCCTGACGTCGAGATCGACCGGGCGGCCGGGATAGGCAGGGGTGCGGATGGCCTTGGCCGCAAGTGCTACGGCGCCGGGCGCACGCGCCGCTTCCGAGGCCTTCTCGCGCTCCTTCAGCATGCGGCCGATCATCAGCTTGACCATCTGGTCGTGGCCGATGTCGCTCTTCGGCAAGGTGCCGGCCAGCATGCCGTCGCGCAGCACCACGACGCGGTCGGCGACGCGCTCGACCTCGTGCAGGCGGTGCGAGATGAAGATGACGCTGATGCCGTCGGCCTTCAGCGCCTTGATGACGTCGAGCAATTTGTCGGTCTCGGCGAGCGGCAGGCTCGATGTCGGCTCGTCGAGGATGACCAGCCGCGCCTCGATCGACAGCGCCTTGGCGATCTCGACCATCTGCTGCTGCGCCAGAGACAGGGTCGCGACCGGCGTGTCGGCGGAAAAATTGGCGCCGACGCGCTTCAAAAGCGGCGCCACCATGGTGCGCAGCTTTGCGCGGTCGACGAGCTTGAGCGGCCCGGCGCGCAAAGGTTCGCGGCCGAAGAAGATGTTGGCGGCGACGTCCAGATTTTCGAACAAATTGAGTTCCTGGTGGACGAAGGCGATGCCCGATCCCAGGCTGGCTTCGACGGAGAGCCTGTCATGCGCGGTGCCGTCGACGGTGATCGTGCCGCTGTCGGGCCTGGTGACGCCGCCGAGGATCTTCATCAACGTCGATTTGCCGGCGCCGTTTTCGCCGACAAGGCCGATGACCTCGCCCGGCCTGACCTCCATGGAGAAGCCGTCGAGCGCGACGACGCCCGGATAGGTCTTGCGCACGTTCTCAAGGCTGAGGAACGGGGCGGTCACGGATGCAGCAATGGATGTGTCGGAATAATTCATCATGCCTGACAGCGATTGGCGGGCCAATTTCTGAGCATGATCTTTTCCGAGAACCGGCTTCCACTTTTCGGGATCATGCTCTTGGCTTTTGGCAGACTGACGATCCTCGCGGTGTTCGTCAATGCGAGCAGCCGGCCCAAGCGACGTTGAGCCGGCTGAACTGCTTCAAGTCTTAGTTTCCGGCCATCGCCTTCAGATTGGCGGCGTAGGCGTCGACGTCATCCTTGCCGATGATCTTGGTCGGGATGATGATGAGGTTGCCTTCCGGGATGCCCGACTTGTCGCCCTTGAGATAGGCAGCCATCAGCTTCATGCCCTGATAGGCCCATTCGAAGGGCTGCTGCACGACGGTGGCGGCAATGGTGCCTTCCTTGACGCCGCCCAGCGTGATCGGATCGTCATCGAAGCCGACGACGGTGATCGAGCCGAGCTTGCCGGCATCGCGCAGCGCTTCATAGATGCGCGGCGTGTTGTAGGAGTAGAAGCCGACCATGCAGGTGACGTCGGGGCTGGCGACCAGCGCGTCCTCGACATTCTTCTTGGCGCGCGCCTGGTCGATGTCGTCGCCGCGCACGTCGATCAGCTCGATCTTGGTGCCGGCCAGGCCGTCCTTCATGCCCTGGATGCGCTCCTTGGCATTGTCGGCGCCGAGCAGGCCGACGAAGCCGAGGC
>NZ_RZQE01000229.1:0-9038 GCF_004022955.1 Mesorhizobium sp. M7A.F.Ca.US.002.01.1.1
GCTGCCGATCGCCCCCGGGCGGACTCTAAATGGCGCTATAGATGGGCAGTCGGTGCTGCTCGGGCTGCGCCCGGAACATCTGACACGCGCGCACGCTGCTACCCCCGAGCCGGGCACGCTGCGCTATGATGCAACCATCGACCTGCTGCAGCCGACTGGCTCGCGCAGCTATGCGACCTTCCGCCTTGCCGGCGCGCCAGTGGTGGCGGAGCTTCAGGCGCACGACGTCAGCCGTCCCGGCGAGAGACTGCCGATCGACATCAACATGAACCGGGCGTCGATTTTTGACGCTGCGACGGAGCAAGCAATTTGACCTTGGCAGCATCTCGAGCCATCCGCTTGTGTGGAACCGAACAGGTCGAGCCACCCTTGCGCACACTTCGCGCGGGACCGTTGTCGGTCGACTTCGACAATGGGGCGTTACGCTACATCCGCCTTGACGGAATTGAGATCCTGCGCGGAATCTCGTTCCTTGTGCGGGACGAAAATTGGGGAACCGCTACAGCCGTTCTCGATGATCTCCACATCGATGAAGGGCTGGATGTGTTCAGCGTCGCATACCGTGCAACATGTTCCGCAACATCCGGTCGCCTGGTTTATCAGGTACGGATCTCGGGCAGTAGTGATGGTGCGCTGGCTTTTGCGGCCGAGGCAGAGCCCGAGACTGACCTTTTGACGAATCGGACCGGCTTCATCGTCCTTCATCCGATCGAAGCCTTGGCGGGCAAGCCGGTAAAGGTGCTGCATGAGGATGGTCAAGATGAGCTATCGCTCTTTCCGGACCACATCGACCCTAAATGTCCGTTCACCGATATCCGGGCGTTGTCGCATGAGATCGCGCCTGGGATCTGGGCCACATGCACCATGGACGGTGATGCCTTCGAGATGGAGGATCAACGCAATTGGTCTGACGCTTCCTATAAAACCTATGTCCGCCCTCTGCGTCGCCCGTGGCCTTACCGACTGCCCAAGCGCCAGAAATTCACCCAGGTCGTCCGGCTTCACGTGTCAGGAACGCTTCGTGCCGGGGCGTCTGAAAACCGCAATCCACTCATCAACCTGACGATCGGCAGACCCGTCGGCCAAGTGCCTCGCGTTGGCGTCGGCGTTGCTGGCGACGAGGCAAGGCACGCGCTTGAATCCCCCGAGCTTCTACGACGAATGGCTCCGCAGTGGATGGTCTGCCAAGTCGATCTCCGATTCGGACACGGCCAAGATGAACTCGAAAGCTACGCCGCGCTTGCACGGCTGACCGGCGCAGGCGTGGTCCTCGAGATCATCACCAAGGGCACGCTCGACCCATTCGGCGAATTGGCGCCCGTCGCTGATGCGGTCCATACAATCGGCCTCAAACTGGAAGCTGTCTCCGTCTTTCCGGCGCAGGACATGAAATCCGTTCAGCCGGGAGCACCGCGGCCGGTCATGCCCAGCTTCCACGAATGCTACTCCGCCGCTCGCCGGGCTTTCCCGGGGATCGGGCTGGGCGGAGGCATGGCCGCTTACTTCACCGAACTCAATCGCAAGCGTCCGCCAGCCGAAGCGCTCGACTACGTGACCTTCACCACCTGTCCAAGCGTGCACGCGGCGGATGATATTTCGGTGATGGAAACGCTTCAGGCTATCCCTCATCAGATACGCTCGGCACATGCTTTCACGGGCGACCGCGTGCCGCTGCGCATAGGTCCCAGTCAGCTCGGCTGCCGCGAGAACCCCTACGGAAAGGGCACCGCGCCGAACAAAGCGAACGCCCGCATATGTCTGAGCCGCATCGATCCGCGGCAGCGCGGGCTGTTCAATGCGGCATGGACGCTCGGCTATTTCGCGGCCTGCGCTCGCGAAGGGGTCGAGGCCGTCGCGGTAGGGGACTTCACCGGCCCCTTTGGCCATATCCACAGGAAGGCTGATTTCGTCCAGCCATGGTATGACCAGCAGGACGGCCGAACGGTCTATCCCGCTTTCCATGTCATGGCGGGTCTCTCAAGGCTCGGCGGAGCCACCCTGCTGTCCGTAGGAACTTCCGGCGCTGACGCCATTGCGACGATCGCAGCTGAAAAAGATTGGCGCGTGACACTGTGGGTCGCCAACCTCACCTCCAAGGCGCAATCTGTGAAACTTCCGGATGCGCCGAGCAGTGCCCGTATAGCTCTTCTTGGCGCCGAGCAGTTCGAACGGGCGGCAACCGATCCCAACTTCATGGAAAGTACCGCAAGACCGCTGGATGACCAATTCATCTCGCTTGACGCTTACGCCGTCGCGCGAGTTGATCTCGACCTACCATTTTCGACCTAGAGCCCGATGTGCGCTGAGGTTGAGAGTTGAGCCCAGCGTCATGCGCAGCCGCATCAATCGCTCTGGCCCGAAGCGGGTGACACAGATCGTCAGGCGTCACTGGCCAGGGGAGTGTCGACGCACCTTGTCCCAGGCCGCCAAGATTCGCTGCTTGCATCCGCGTGCGGCATCGTCGACCGTCGGGAATCACATAGACGCATTTTCATGCGGTCGCCCGCCTTGATCCGCCGTCGAGGAGTTCCTGAAGGTCCTCTTTTGGCACCGGTCTTGAAAGCAAAAAGCCTTGTAGCTGGTCGCAGCCGAGCTTGCGCAGATAATTGCACTGGCTCTCGGTCTCGACCCCTTCCGCTGTGGTGCTGAGGCCAGTCGCGCGAGCCAGGTCGATAATCGCCTGAACGATGGCCTCGTCACCGTTCGAGCCGCCAAAGCCCTGCACGAAGCTTCGGTCGATCTTGATCCTGTCCACTTCCAGGCTCTGCAGTCGGCCCAATGAGGAAAATCCCGTACCGAAATCGTCAAGCGCAAAGCGCACCCCGACACTGCGCAACGCTGCCATGTTCTGCTGGCATTCGGTGGGGCGCTGGGAGAGCGTGCTTTCCGTAACCTCCAGCTCGAGCCGCCGTGGATCCATTTGCGTTTCCAACAAGATGCTCGTCACTTTCATGGCAAAGCTCGGATTGTTCAGCTGCAACCCCGATACGTTCACTGCCAGGGTCTCGATCGGCCAATGCACCGCGTCAAGGCAGGCCTGGCGCAGAACCAGCTCGCCTAGAACTTCGATGAGCCCCGTTTCCTCTGCCAATGGTACGAACAAGTCAGGGGCGACCCAACCGCGCTCTGCGTCCGACCAGCGCGCGAGGGCTTCGACGCCCGTCATACTGTTGGTGTCGGCGGCGTAAAGCGACTGATAATGCACCCGGATTTGGCCAGGCGTTTGCAGCTCCTCGCGCAGGTCCAGTTCGAGACCCTTACGCTTGGCCAGCGTCTGATCCCTCTCATGCCGCTGCAACCTTCAACTCGAAATAGCGACGTTCGGGAAAGAAGGTCCGCTTTCGGCAGTCAGGACAATGCCCCTGTGTCAAATTCGATTGCCCGCCCAACTCGGGTTTCCTGTGTGAAATGGCCACGGCAGGATTGCCGGCTGCTCCCGCGCGCCCATAGTCGCATCATGAATGCGCAGTACGTTGAACTCGTCTTGTTTGAACAGTCGCTGTCAAATCTAGGCTGCATGAATCGCCCGTTTTCCGAACGGGTGGAAGACGCGGCAGAAAAGACTGCCGGCTCGGTACTGTTCGACGTCCGTGTCGATGGCGACCGGCGATTTCAAAGAATTGCGGCGATCGGATACGGTGCGGACGGCACCGTTGCAATCGCTATGGGCAATGACGGACACCTTGTTTCGGCGCCCATCGATGGAGGCGAGGCCTTGGTTACCGAAATAGCGGCCTGGTGCTCGCTGAGCATGGCCGAGCAGTCATCTATCAGCTACAACGATGCCCCTACCAGACTCCTGGGATATCTGCGAAAGGCCGGCATCCTCGATTGAAACGGCCGCGCAGGCGGCAAGCAGTTGCCGTCGATTGGCGCGGCCGTAATCAGGGCGCGCCGAGTTAAGGTGGCTATCAAAATCTTTTTTCGCAAATAAGCGGCAAGGAGTGCTCATCGGCCGATTGCCGACCGTATCGGCGGGAATGCCTCTTCGCAGAAACTAGCTAGACAGGTGGTTCAGCCAGCAACGGCCATCTTCTGAAATTCCGAGAGAATCTCCGGGAAATTCTGCGCGAGATATCGAACGACACGCGCGTTCTCCAGCAACCGGCCGACATACCCCCTGGCCACCACCAGATCCAGGTGGTCGGATCCGTAGCTCTCCTCGACAAGCTGGTATTCCTTATCGAGTTTGGTTGATTCGTTCTCCATCAATGCGATCTGAGCATCGCTCAGTCCGGCTAGCTTTTTCGGCTGCGACGTATTGGCAAGCTGTGAGGGCGCGGTCGCGCCGACCAGCGACTTTGCGTAGTTGATGGAGAACTTGTTCATGGCGATCATCAGTTGCGCCGCCTCGATCTGACGCACGGCTGCCAGCTTTCGCAGTTCGATAAACGTGTTGGTCGGAACGAAGCGGTCCTTGAGCATGTCGATCGCTTCCGGGCATATCCCTTTTAGCAGATGCTTTTTGAGCCTGATTTGGCCGATGTTGACATTTAGGGTTCTCGCGATGGTCTCTTCGGGGACGCCGCTGTCGATGGCCTTCAGGATCATGAAGTGTTCCTGGATCGTCGCGAGCCGGCTTACCCGTTTGTTGTAGGTGAACGCCTCGTCATCGTTGGCGATCAAACAATCAACCTCAGTGATGCCCATCTCCCGCAAGATCTCAATGCGCATGTGTCCGTCGACCGAGAGGTACTTTCCAGGCGTGTCCTTGTCCCTTGCGACTACGGGCAGTTCCACCAGTCCGATCTCGCGAACGGACGACCTGACCTGTTGGTATTTTGGGGTTCCCTTGGTGCTTTCGGTGATCAGGTGAAGCGGCTGGATGTCTTCAAGCCGAAGGCGGATTGTATCACGCTCAAAAGCGGATTTTACGTCCGGAAGGGTAGGATGCTCTATGGTCATGCGGGCTCAACCCTGCTGATCCTGGCCGCCAGGTTTCGTGGAAGGGTGTTCAGTCCTTCCGCCGCAAGAAGGTCCTGGAATGCATCTTCTGCCAACAGCTGCCGCAAGGCGTGTGTTACAAACAGCAGGCGGTTTCGCGTCGCATCCGCTTTCCGGACCAGAATGCGTTTCCTGTCCGTGTCCGCTTTGAAAGCCTTGATCAACGCTGACGCTGAAGGATTTTTCGTGCGCTCTGGCAGGAACGTTCCCAGGCCTTTTCCCCGCCTGCGGCGGTTCTCAATGAGGCGGCGCGCTATCACAAGCTTATGACCACGCAGCTGGTTCTTTTGATAGGCAAGCTGAAGAACAGCCTGGATCCCGGGCTCGTCTGCGCTGGAAATATCGACTGCTACCGACAGCGGGATCTGGCCGGAGTCGACGGCCCGCAGAAGGCGCTGCTCGCCTTGCGACAGGAGGCGTGAAACTCCTCTGACATATTCGGTCGAAAGACCGATCTTTTCTGCGATGTCGGCGTCCGAATAGTTGCTTTCTTTCAGCCGGCCGATGTCGCGAAGAAGGTCATAAGCGGTGTGATACCGGCGAGCACAATTTTCCACCAAGCCTTTGAGCAGCGCCTCGGCGTCAGTTGCCTCTATCACAAACGCCGGAATCTCGGTCTGGCCAAGCAACCTGAAGGCCTCGATCCGTCCCTGGCCGCACACCAGGTCGTGCGTGAAAGCGCTTTCGTCGACATTCCTCGTGGTCACCGTGATGGGACGCTTCAGGCCGACGCTCTTGATGCTGTCGACAATGTCCTGGAAGGATTTCTTGCCTCGCGCACGCGGGTTGGTGATGTTGATCGCGTCAAGGCGCAGGAGCGAGATTGGTCTGTTGGCGGTGACCATCAGCGAGCGGCCGAGATGGCGTCGCGTTCGGCCAAGGCGAACAGCGGATCCAGCGATTTGTAGAAGAAAGTGTTGAATTCCAGCCTTTTGTTCAAGGCGCAGTTTAAGGGCTTCCCGCCAATCTCATTTGCTGGCGCAATCAGATAGTCGAGGATCGTCTGGTTATCCGGGCTCATGCGGATGGCCACTTTCACGTCCGCAGCGGGACCCCGTTGCGCAGAGGCCACCCAATGAGGATAGCCGTATGGCGTGTTGCGACAGCGACCCATCGCAATGGCTACGGTGAATTCATCGTTGACGCGAAGCACGCCGAGAGCACTCTGACGCACCGCAGTTCCGCCCGCCCGCTCGATGGTCGCGATTGTCGTATGCACGACTTCTGCGAAGATCTCACGAAGCCGCCTTCTGATATCAAGAAATCGATAGTTCTGAGACGGATCGTATCCAACGAGCTTGTAGGCCCGCAGCAGACTGCCGAATTTTTTCCTATAGCGGCTGCTTGGCGGACAGTCAGCCGCCGCGTCAATCATCGGGCCTGAAAGGGTACCGCGCCTCTTCAGAAGTTGGGCGAGCACAACCAACATCTGATCGTTGCTCATCTTAGATGAGCGGGCGTCGGCTATGGCCTGAGCCCGTTCGAAAAGTTTACGCTCTACAATGGGTTCAAAAACGCCATCGGCGCGCACCAATTGGGCAGGACCATTGGTCACCTTCCTTTGCTTGAGCTTGAAGGACTGCCGGTTCCAGACGTTGTTGCCCACATACTTCTCGTTGCTGAGTATCTGGTGAATGGATTCGCGTTTCCACGATCGGTTGAGATCGGTGACCACTCCCTTGGCATTCAACGACCGCGCAATCTGAAGCTCGGTCCGACCAGCCTTCACGTATTCATTATAGATCCAGCGCACCGTCGCAATTTCATCAGGTGGTCCAGGCACGAGGATAACCCGGTCCGTCTGGAGGCTCTTGTACTCTTTGAGAGCGAGCATGATCTTTGTGCGCCCATGCTGGTCGATGAGCCGGCGCCTCAGGCCCAGGCCGGACGACCCTCCCTGCCGGTATCCCATTCGAATGAGCCTGGACTGGCCGGCAAACACCTTGACCGACAACACCCGACTGTGCTCGGCCGCCATCGTGCGCTTTATCGCCTTGAGCAGGTCTGATCCGATGCTGCCATCGTTTGCAAACTGTTCGCCACAATATTCAATTCGCACTCCGGCAACGCGACACCGATACTCGTACGACGCACTCTCATCGGGGTCCGGGAATCGCCCCCAGCGGCTCACGTCGTAGACGATGACGATTTCGAAATCTGCGTTCTTCGTTTCGACATCCGCCAACAGCCTTTGCAGGCCGGCGCGACCTTCAAGATTCAAGCCGCTGCGACCCGCGTCCTCGTATGTGGCCACGATGTCGTAATTCATCGCATCCGCGAATTCACGGATTGCATCCTTCTGATTGTCAATCGAGTAGCTCTGGTGGTCAGTGGACATTCGCACGTATTGAGCTGCGCGCACGCGTTGTGCGTTCTCAGCAGGTCGACGGACCGTGTGCGCCTGTTCCATCATTCAGTGCCTGAAAGGCAGATTGAACGTCCGCTTGGACCGGCAATCCTAGCGGTATGAGGCTACAATCCCGTTACACATTGATCGACACTTTGTATCGAATGAGACTTGTTGCCATAAACCGAGAAGCGCGGAAAATAGCAGGCAGACTCCTATCAATACCCGAGAAACCATGTCTTTTATCGTGAGGGCTCGTGCCCCCGTTCCGCCGCATTGCGGCCGCACGGGACGAGCCATAGGGATTTCATGCATTCAAGGGAGACGTCAGATGAATTTTCGCAAAGCCATAGCCACCGTGCTGATGACCGCAGCACTGGCGGGGTGCGCGCAGACCGAAGGCCAGCAGCGGGCCGGAACTGGCGCTCTGATCGGCGGCGCCGGCGGCGCCCTCGTCGGTCAGGCCATCGGCGGCAACACCGAAAGCACGCTCATCGGCGCTGCCGGCGGCGCCCTGCTCGGCGCCGTCGTCGGCTCGGCCACTACGCCGCAACGGCGCGGCGAACAAATGTGCCGCTACCAGGACCGCCGCGGCCGCATCTACACGGCGCCGTGCGACGACAGGTACTATAACGGCGATTATTAAGCAGAGGGTAGTCTGCCCATCCGTTGTCCTAAGTGGGCAATGGGAACGGTTCCGTTGTAGGGAAATAGCCCTGGTCGTACATTTTTTCTGATCGCGCCGCCGGCGGCGGCGCTGCGTTGTCATCTTTTGCCCATAACATAGTGCTACCAGCAAGGACGGCGGGGTTCTGGAGGTCGTTATGACTGATAGCCTTGCCGGCACCCTGAAGAGTCGTGGCAAACAGGCAGCCAAGCGGCTGCTTGGCTACGATTCCCGCAACTGGCTGCGCATCCGCCAGATCGAGGCATTCACGCTCTTTCTCGAAGCCGGCAACCGCAAGGCTGCCGACGTGATCGAGATTTCGCCCGGCTGGAACCGCTATTGGCGGGCGATGTGCCCCAATTACCGCTCGGTCGATTTCCCCGCCTTCGACATCTGCAGGGACCGCACCGACGAGCAATATTCCATCGTCATCGCCGACCAGGTGCTGGAGCATGTGCGCCGGCCGCAGGCGGCGGTGGAAAACATCCACGCCATGACCCGACCGGGCGGTTGGGCGATGGTGGCGACACCCTTCCTGTTTCGCGTCCACGCTAGGCCGCACGACTACAACCGGTGGACGCCCGCCGGCCTCAAGCAGCTGATGGTCGAGGGCGGCTTCGCGGAAGTCAACGTCAAGGTCCACGGCTGGGGCAACAAGGCCTGCGCGAGGGCCCATATCGGCGGCCCGGTCCGCGCCTATGGCCTGTGGCGGGATCTCCGTAATGATGAGGAATACCCGCTGATGGTCTGGGCGTTCGCTAAGAAGGGGTGAGTGGCGGAAGCCGCGCTCCATCCCGGTCATAGCCAGGGTGTCTGGCTGGACACTTGACCGGATCTGCCGCCAGTGACCTACTTCGAAATTCGAGGAGCCTCGCGAATGGACATTCGAGCCACATTGACGGAGCTGTGCGAGGCCTTCAACGCGCACGACCTCGGTCGCATTATGGCGTTCTTTGCCGACGACTGCGTTCTGGAGATGCCAAGGGGCGTCGAGCCTTGGGGAACGCGCTTCGAGGGCAAGCGCGTCTCGCACGCTGCGCTTGCGACACGCTTTGAGGGTTTGCCCGATGTGCATTACGG